>CAVJRB010000526.1:0-2491 GCA_963651655.1 bacterium
GGTCTTGTCCGCATCGTTGAAAATGCTTGGACCAGGATTCTCCCTGTTGGTAAATGCCACGCCCACACTAAGGGAAACTGCCGGAAGGCCATCCCCGGTATCTGCAAGCTCCTGGTTCACCCAGTCCACCTTTTCCTCGATGGTGTATTTCAGGTCGGAGGTCATTTCTACCATAATAATAGCGAACTCATCTCCGCCGATCCGACATACATAGTCGATGGTTCGAAACGCCCTCTTCAGGCGGTCTGCTACTTTCTTCAGGATCTCATCGCCAGTGGAATGTCCGTAGGTGTCGTTCACGGATTTAAAGGTGTCCACATCCACAAGGATCATGGCAAATGGGCGGTCTCCGCGCACATAAATATCCAGAACTCGGTCAAAGGAACCTCTGTTCAAAAGGTCGGTCAGGCTGTCATGCTCTGCCTCGTAGCGGATCAGCTTCTGAGCCTCCTTATTCTCCTTGTATACCTGGTTGTAGGTTTCCGCAAGATTCTGCAGCTCATCTGCTCCGATCACCGGGAAAATCTCGCCGCGCTTGATGCTGGCGTTGTAGCTGATCAGCGGCTTCACCACCAGACGTCTTACCATAAAGCACATTACCAGCATAAGAAGTGCCAGTATCCCCACACCGATCTCAAGTTTCCTGTACATATCAGAAAAAATAGTGGTCGCTCTGCCCTGGCTGTTCTTCGTCTGTTTGATCAGCCCGTCCATGCAGGCAGAAACGTCTGAGGTAATCTCTGTGCGGGTGCTCTGATACTAGTTGTCACATACGATTTCCTGGGCTTTCTGAAGCTTCTGCGCGTCTGTCAGCGCCTCATCCTCCTGGGAAAGAGACACTGCCTGGATCTCCTCCGGCCAGGAAGATTCTTCTGTACCGGTAGTCTCCGCAACCAGTCTCATGGAGTAATATTCCGTGTTCATCAGCTCCTGGGAGTAGTCCAGTGCTTTCTGAAGGGCATCCATGATCTCCGTTCCGTCAAAATATTTCTGGAGAATTTCAATTGCTTCTTCCCGTCTCATGGTCACATCTGCCTCTTCAAAATAGAGGTCCATATATTCCCGCTGGGCTGTGGTGGCATAAAGGCGCACCTGCTCGGTGAGATAATCGGAGCCGTCCTGCAGCTGCTTGGCTGCCCGCTCGCAGTCTATGTACTGATCTGTAGTCGTTTTCAGTATGTTAAATTCTGTCCGTCCCATTGCAGCAATCCCGGCAAACAAAATCGCCACAATAATGGTAACGATAATATTACAGGTGCTTACGTTCTTGATCCGGATTTTTTTCTTCATAATAAAGCGTATTCCCTTCGATGCTGTCGCATAAACCTAATTATCTCTTATTTTAACAGGTTCCCGGGCATTGTACAATGAGTTTTTTGTTTTCTCCACATTATTTTCACACATCTGCCGTCTGTGAAGCGAAAGACAAGGAAGTCTTTTCCTTCTACTTGGATGCCGGATATTTTCTTTTCAAACAGAGCCTGGTCAAAGGGCTGTTTTTGCAGCACCTGGCAGCATATTTCCTGAAGCCGGTTTTCCATTATGTTCTGGGAGGGGCACACATCTTTGCCGTAGGACTTTTTGCCGGTACAGACCCAGGTGGGACGCTCCTTGCCCTGATTTTTCCAAAGCTGTCTGGTGTAATGGCGTCCGCAGCAGCCGCAGGTGATTTTCCCCGAAAAAGGGTAGCGCACGTTGGTGTGATTGTAGGGAAATCTGCCCTGCTGCCTGTTCCGGGCAAGCTGAGCCTGTACCTGCTCAAAGGTGTCCATGCTGATGATCGCGGGGTGATGGGCCGGCACCAGATACCTGGGCAGCTGGCCATGGTTTTTTCGTTTCTTTTTGGTGATGGGGTCCTGGATGTAGGTTTTCTGAAGCAGGATGCAGCCTGTGTAGGTGATGTTTTGCAGAATAAAACTGACGGAGGATGCTGACATGGGATTTCCCAGGACCGTGCGGATTCCCTGGCTGTTTAATTCGTCCGCTGTCCTCGCCCTGGATTTGCCCTGGAAAAAATCGGCGAATATTTTTCTCACTGCTGCCGCCTCTTCTGGAATGATCTCCATTTTCTTATTTTCCCACCTGTAACCGAAGGTACGGCGTCTTGTGTTAGCTTTACCCTGCTGAAAATTTTTGCGGATCACCCATTTCACATTCTCGCTGATGGACTCGCTTTCGGCCTGGGCAATGGAGGCCGCCAGGGTCAGCATCAGCTCCCCTTCTGCGGTGAGGGAATCAATGCGCTGTTCCTCGAAATATACGGAAATTCCAAGTTCCTTCAGGCGGCGCACGGATTTCAGAAGTTCAATGGTGTTTCGGGCAAAACGGCTGATGGATTTCACCAGGATGAGGTCGATTCGGCCGGCCTCGCATTCTGCCATCATGCGCTGGAAGCCCGAGCGCTTCTTGATCTGGGTTCCGGAAATGCCAAAGTCGGTGTAGATGCCGGCAAATTCCCAGGCGGGATTGGCCTGAATCAGCTGTGTGTAAT
>CAVJRB010000527.1:0-1912 GCA_963651655.1 bacterium
GGATCAGCCAGTGGAGGGGGTTCTGGTATTTGCCAGGAATCCAAAGGCAGCCAAAAATCTAAGCGCACAGATCACAGCTGGAAAGATGGAAAAAATCTACCTGGCGGTAACCTTTGGAAGACTTGCTGAATATGAAAAAAGTGAGACAGCAAGGAGCAGGGAAGCAGATTCAGATGAGACCAGGTCAGGAAAACAGCATGAACCTAAGATCTTAGAAGACTATCTGAAAAAAGATGGGAAAACCAACACCTCCTCCGTAGTTTCCCCAGGCACTCCCGGAGCGAAGAAAGCCAGACTTTCTTATGAAGTACTGGATGAGACAACCGACAAGATCAGCGGAAAGAAAAAATGGCTGCTTCGCATTCACCTGGACACCGGACGCCATCACCAGATCCGGGTGCAGATGGCACATGCAGGAATGCCCCTGGCTGGGGACCGCAAATACGGCTCAGACACCGGAATCCCTATTGGAACCGGGGGTCTGGCCCTATGTGCAGCCAGCCTGACCTTCACCCATCCGGCATCCGGAAAGGTGATGAAATTCCAGACAACACTCCAGTCTCCCGCATTTGACGGCTTCAAAATATGAAAAAATAATGAAAACTATGGACGGCAGACGGAAAACGTGTATAATGTAAAAGCAAGATTAAAATAAGGTGAACCAGGCAATTTAAGTTGCTTTTATAAAAAGACAGATGTTTCAGAGATATAAGGAGTGGACAAAATGAGAAAAGTAGCAGTGATACCTGCTGTTCTTCTGACTGTATTATGCACTTTGACCGGATGTAAAAAAGAAGAAGTTGAGAAAGTAATAGAACCGCTGGTTGCAGACGTACAGACTGCAGAGACGTCACAGGAAGCGCAGGAGGAAGAAGACCCGGTTATTCCCGAGATCGATACTTCCGTGGAAATTCAGCCAGGAGCCCGCATTGCAGTGGTAAGCAAGAGCACAAGCGGTTCCTACTGGAGCCTTGTGAAGCAGGGAATGGAACAGGCTATAGCGGATGTAAATGAGGCATACGGCTTTGGAAAAGATGAACAGGTTACCATGACCTTTGAAGGTGCCAGTGATGAGAAGGATGTGTCCAGCCAGGTGAATACCCTGGATGCCGTTATCGCCGAGAATCCGGATGTGCTGTGTATTTCTGCCAGCGATATGAATTCTCTTCAGGCACAGCTTGAATCTGCCAAAGAGAACGGAATCCCGGTAGTGGCCTTTGATTCCAGCGTAAGCGACAGCAAGATGGTCCGTGCTTTTCGCGGAACTGATAATACCCGTGTCGGCGAGATCGCGGCATACAGGCTTGCAGTGGCAATCGGCAAGATGGGCAAGGTGGCAGTATTTTCTGCTCAGGAGAAGACCCAGAGCATTCAGGAGCGTGTAGAAGGCTTTACCAGCTATATGGAGAACTACCCGGATATTGATGTGGTTGAGATCGTATACCAGGATCAGGTAGACGACATGACTGCTGCTATGCAGGAAGTGCTGGAGAAGAATCCTCAGCTGGAAGGCGTTTTCTGTACCAATGCAGATATTTCTGAGCTGTACCTGGATATGCCGAAGGACGAAACCCAGGAGCCGGTTGTGATGGTAGGAGTGGATGCCACTGCCAAGCAGCAGGAAGCCATCCGAAACAGCAAGGAAGTGGGCGTTGTCTCCCAGCAGCCATATGCAATCGGCTATCAGACGATCTGGACTGCACTTTTGACCACAGCGCCGAATAAGAGCGTGGAGATCACCAGAAACCTGCGCATTGATCCGGCCTGGATTGATGCCTCCAATATGGACGATCCTGCCAACAGCGCGTATCTGTATTCCAACTGACTGACAGGAGCCGCAGACAAAACATAGAATTCACATAAGAACACAGAACTTACGAAAGAGAAACTGCTTTGTATAGCATGATTTTAC
>CAVJRB010000527.1:1922-16051 GCA_963651655.1 bacterium
GAATGGGAATGCTGTTACAAGGCAGTTTTTTTATATTCCGGAGAAATCCGGAAGCACCGCAGAAAAATTTCTGACAAATTTTAGACAAAATTACAGGGTCTGTCTGAATTTTAGTCAATTCTGAAGGATTGTATAGCGACAAAAACAAATAAATTTGCTAGCATATAGTTACTTTTTGAAGTGTGAAAAAATTGACGATATGACAAAAAATACAAGTTGATTTTTAAACAATTTTCACAAATAAAGTTGCCATTCACACGGGATTGTGTTAGAATCTGTCTATAAAATGAGATTTTAAGCAGGAGGTTTTTATGAAAAAGTGGGGAGATATCATCAGGAATCTGACAATGCTCAGTCAGTTTGGACTATCCTTTATCACTCCATTGCTTCTGTGCCTTTTGATCTGCTGGTGGCTCACCGCCCATCAGGGAATGGGGGAATGGGTATTTATTCCCGGTTTCTTTTTCGGGCTGGGAGGATCCTTTATGGTAGCATATAAGCTTTACCTTTCCGTAACCAGCCATCAGAAAAAGGAGAAAAAGAAGAATAAAGTTTCATTTAACCGACATCATTAGAAGGGAGACTTATATGAGCAGTATATTTGCAAATGTGCAGCCGGCAGTAAAGAAAGAGACAAGGAAGGTTGCCATTGGTACATTTGTTTGTGTGGCTTTGATGTGGGCTGTATTTGGAATCGGGCATATGATCGTGCCCCAGAAGATTCCGTTTGATTATACAGTGCTTCTTGCCGGGCTGATCGGCGGAGCGGTAGCAGTGCTGAACTTTTTCCTGATGGGACTGACGGTACAGAAGGTAGTCTCCATGGAGGACGATAAGCAGGCTGCCATGAAGATGAAGACAAGTTACAGCCAGAGAATGATGTTCCAGCTTCTCTGGGGCATTCTGGCAATTGTTGTTCCATGCTTTCAGTTTGTGGCTGGGCTTCTTCCCCTTCTTTTCCCCAACATTGTGATCAAGATCGTGGGAATCCTGAACGGGAAAAAAGAAGCATAGGATTTTGCAAAAGTGAAGCAGTGCAACTTACATTCTGGCTTTGCTATCAGTTTTACAAATTTAAAACGACAGGAGGTGAGAGTACATGGACATAGAAATAACCGGTGGCAGGATATTCTATACGTTCCCCTTTGACATTCCCATCCTGGGGAAATTCCAGATCACGGAAACGCTGTTGGTAAGCTGGCTGGTCATGCTTCTGATCACAGGGCTTTGCATCTGGCTGACACATGATCTGAAGGTGGAGAAGATATCCAAAAGGCAGGCGGTTGCCGAGCTCCTGGTAGAGACAGCCAACAAGTTTGTTGTGGGAAACATGGGCGAGAAGTTCAGCTACATGATTCCTTTTGTGGCAGCCTTGTTTGCTACAAGCGTGGTATCCAACCTGATCAGCCTGATCGGGCTTCGAAGCCCTACAGCAGACCTTTCTACTGAAGCTGCGTGGGCAGTTGTGGTATTTACCATGATCACGGCGCAGAAGATCAGAACCAATGGTTTTGGCGGATATCTGAAGGGGTTTACAACTCCTATCAAGATTATGACACCGTTTAATATTCTTTCCGAACTTGCAACACCCATCAGTATGGCATGCCGACATTTCGGAAATATCCTTTCCGGTGTAGTTATCAACGGTCTGATTTACGCAGCGTTAGCGCTGGCAAGCTCTAAGCTGTTCGGACTGATTCCAGGTATTGTAGGCAGTGTATTGTCGAAGATTCCATTCCTGGATGTTGGTATTCCGGCAATCCTGTCCGTCTATTTTGACTGGTTTTCCGGAATCATGCAGGCATTTATTTTCTGTATGCTGACCGTTATGTACATTGCGAATGCAGCAGAAGAGTAATGCGTTCAGAAGCGTGTAGCTGTGCAGGTATTGAACAGTTACAAATCAGGAAATAACAGATTCAAAAAGATGTTCTGAAAGAGAACAGGACAAGAAGTGAAAAAACACAGCTATGAAAAAACATAAATAACAGGAGGATTTGACTATGGATTTTACAGTATTGGCAAAAGGTATCGCGCTGGCAGGTTGTGCAATTGGTGCTGGTCTTGCACTGATCGCTGGTATCGGACCTGGTATTGGTGAAGGTAACGCAGTTGCGAAGGCCCTGGAAGCAATCGGACGTCAGCCTGAGTGCAAAGGCGATGTTACATCTACCATGCTTCTTGGATGTGCTATCGCAGAGACCACAGGTATTTACGGTTTCGTAACTGGTCTGCTTCTGATCTTCGTTGCACCTGGTACCTTCATGAGATTCCTTGGATAATAGGATGTGAATGGTAATTACCACAGGAGGTTAGAAGATGCAGGTACAGGAACTTGTAGGAATTGTGCCGTGGACGTTTGTTGCACAGATCTGCAACCTTTTTATCCAGATGTATCTGGTGAAGAGATTTCTGTTTAAGCCTGTCAATGAAATGCTTCAAAAAAGAAGGCAGATGGCAGATGCCCAGATCCAGGATGCCCAGAAGGCCAAGGAAGAGGCAATTGCCATGAAGACAGAGTATGAGCAGAATATGCAGCAGGCCAAAGAGAAGGCAAGCAGCATTGTGACAGAGGCACAGAAGACAGCTGCACTCCAGAGCGAGGAAATCCTTAAGACCGCAGCCCAGGAGGCGCGGGCTATGAAGGAGAAGGCAGAGAGCGATATTGCCCAGGAGAAGCGCAAGGCTGTCAATGAAGTAAAGAATGAGATCGGCGGCATGGCAATGGAGATTGCCGGCAAGGTGATCGAGCGTGAGATCAAGGAAGAGGATCACGCGAAACTGATCGATGAGTTTATTTCGAATGTAGGTGAGGCATCATGACGCAGACTGCCAGATTATATGGCGGCAGCATGTATGACCTTGCTGCCGAAGAGAAGATCACCGATACTGTGATGGAGCAGATGCAGACCATCCGGCAGCTTTTCGGGGAGAATCCGGATTATGTAAAGCTGCTGTCAGAGCCGTCCATTCCCAAGGAGGAGCGGACGAAGCTTCTGGAAACGGCATTTGGCCAGGAAGCAGAACGGTATCTTGTGAATTTTCTGAAGCTGCTGTGTGAGCGCGGGATCCTTGGAGAGTATGCAGGATGCTGCGAAGAATTTACACGGCGGTATAACGTGGACCACAACATTGCCACTGCAGTGGTGACCAGTGCGGTTGCCCTGACAGAGGAGCAGATGGTGGCGCTGAAGGACAAGCTGGAGAAGCTAAGCGGCAAGACCGTGACTCTTACCCAGAAGACAGACCCCACAGTGCTTGCCGGTCTTCGTGTAGAACTGGAGGGAAAACAGCTGGATGGAACTGTAAAGAGCCGTCTGGATGGTCTTTCCAGGAAATTAAACGAGCTTATAGTATAAGGATGGATAGAGAAAATGCAGCTTAAACCTGAAGAAATTTCAAAAGTCATCCGCAGTCAGATCAAATATTACGATAACGCCATCAAACAGAATGAGACTGGTACGGTTCTCATGGTAGGCGATGGAATTGCCAGAGCAAGCGGCCTGATCAACTGTATGGCAGGCGAGCTCCTTGAGTTCGAGGACGGCAGCTTCGGAATGGCACAGAACCTGGAAGAGAACAGTGTGTCTATCGTATTATTTGGTGATGATTCCGGTATTGGCGAAGGTCAGACCGTAAAGCGCACCGGAAAGGTTGTATCCGTTCCGGTTGGAGAGGCTATGATCGGGCGAGTTGTAAATGCCCTTGGACAGCCGATTGACGGTGCCGGACCTGTAGCAACAAGCGAGTACAGGGCAATTGAGAGCCCGGCTCCTGGCATCTGTGAGAGACAGGGCGTTAACCAGCCTCTGCAGACAGGCATCAAGGCAATTGATTCCATGGTCCCCATTGGAAGAGGACAGCGTGAGCTGATCATCGGTGACCGTCAGACTGGTAAGACCACTCTGGCAGCAGATACCATCATCAACCAGAAGGGCAAGAATGTGATCTGTATCTACGTTGCCATTGGACAGAAGCGTTCTACCGTATCTTCCCTGGTTGAAACACTTAGCAGAAACGGCGCTATGGATTACACTATTGTTGTTGCGGCTACTGCTTCTGAGGCAAGCCCGCTGCAGTACATTGCACCTTATTCCGGATGTGCAATGGGTGAGTATTTTATGTATAAGGGAAAAGACGTGCTCATCATTTATGATGATCTGAGTAAGCATGCGGTTGCCTACCGTGCACTTTCCCTGCTGATCCGCCGTCCGCCGGGACGTGAGGCATATCCTGGAGATGTTTTCTATCTCCATTCCAGACTTCTGGAGCGTGCCGCAAGACTGGACGAGGCACACGGCGGCGGTTCCCTCACTGCCCTCCCGATTATCGAGACACAGGCAGGAGACGTTTCCGCATATATTCCCACCAACGTTATTTCCATTACAGACGGACAGATCTTCCTTGAGACAGAGCTGTTCCATTCAGGCGTTATGCCTGCTGTAAACCCTGGTATTTCCGTATCACGAGTTGGCGGAAATGCCCAGATCAAGGCAATGAAGAAGGTTGCCGGTACCCTGAAGCTGATTTATTCCCAGTACCGTGAGCTGCAAAGCTTTGCCCAGTTTGGATCTGATCTGGATGCAGATACCAAGGCGCGTCTGGAGCAGGGTGCGAGAATTGTGGAGGTTCTGAAGCAGAATCAGAATGCTCCGGTTCCGGTTGAGAAGCAGGTAGCGATTCTTTATGCAGTTACTAAGGGAATCCTTTCCAAGGTAGCGACAGAGGATGTAAGAAGCTATGAGGCCGGACTTTATACCTGGATTGACAGTGACCCGCAGGGCGCAGCTGCCATGCAGGAGATCCGTTCCACCGGAGCTTTGTCAGCTGAGACAGAGGCCAAGCTGAAAGCTGCCCTGGAACAGTATACTGAGAATTTTGTAAATACAAGACCTGAGAAATAAATTGTGACGAGGAGGAAACTTTATGGCTGCAAACATGAAAGCGGTAAAGCTGCGTATCAAAAGTGTGCAGAGCACCATGCAGATTACCAAGGCAATGGAACTTGTAGCATCCTCCAAACTGCGTAAAGCCAAGGAAAGGGCTGAAGTATGCCGGCCTTATTTTGAGACCATGCACAAGACTCTGGCGGATATTGCCCAGAGCAATACAGATTTTACCTCTGTGTATGTAAAGGAAGCCGTGAACGAGAAGCGCTGTTATGTGCTCATCGCCGGAGACAGGGACCTGGCTGGCGGATATAATACCAACCTGTTTAAATGTCTGGAAGCAGCCTCTAAGGCTCAGGATTTTGTAGTCCTTCCCATTGGGAAAAAGGCTGTGGAGTATTCGAAGCGCAATGGATTTGCCTGTGTTACAGAAAGCTTCAGTGAGATCGCGGATATTTCCGTGGCGGACTGCTTTGAGATGGCGAATCTGCTCTGCGGGGAATTTAAGAACGGGGAGTTTGGACACATTGATCTTTGCTATACCAAATTTGTTTCCATGCTTTCCCAGCAGCCGGATGCCATTCCGGTACTGCCTTTGGATGACCTGACAGGGGAGAGCGATACGAAGGACATCCGGAATCTGATCCTGTATGAGCCGGATGCATCTGAGGTATTTGAAGCCATTGTTCCGGAGTATCTGGCCGGATTGATCTATGGCGCTGTGTGCGAGAGTGTTGCCAGTGAGCTGGCTGCAAGACGTACTGCCATGGAAGCCGCCACAAACAATGCCGAGGAAATGATTGAGAAGCTGAATCTGCATTACAACCGGGCACGTCAGGCAAGCATCACGCAGGAGATCACAGAGATTGTTGGAGGTGCGGAAGGAGTCTGATCCGGCCGCATAAAAAGGACATGTCGCCTGCCGGCGACATCGCCATATATGAATAAGGAGACTGCTAAATGAGCGAAAAACACATTGGCGAAGTTGTGCAGGTAATCGGTCCGGTACTGGATATCCGGTTCGGACATGATGAACTGCCTGCACTTCTCAATGCCATCGAAATTGATCATGAAGGCACCAAGCTCACCGCAGAGGTTGCCCAGCAGATCGGGGATAATACAGTGCGCTGCATTGCCATGAATTCCACTGACGGTCTGGTAAGGGGAACCAAGGCTGTGGATACCGGAGAGCCAATCAAGGTTCCGGTTGGAGAAGAGTGCTTGGGAAGAGTATTTAATCTTCTGGGCGATCCGGTAGATAACCTTTCGGCACCAGAGACCAAGGAGCACTGGGCTATCCACCGTCCGGCTCCTTCCTATGAAGAGCAGATGCCGGCTACCGAAATCCTGGAGACTGGAATCAAGGTTGTTGACCTGATCTGTCCTTACGCAAAGGGCGGTAAGATCGGTCTGTTTGGAGGTGCGGGTGTTGGCAAAACAGTTCTGATCATGGAGCTGATCCACAATGTTGCCACAGCACATGGCGGACTTTCCGTATTTACAGGTGTTGGAGAGCGTACCCGTGAGGGGAATGACCTTTATAACGAAATGAAGGAGAGCGGCGTTATTGATAAGACCGCACTGGTTTACGGCCAGATGAACGAGCCGCCGGGAGCACGTATGCGTGTTGGTCTTTCCGGACTGACGATGGCGGAGTATTTCCGTGATGTGAAAAATCAGGATGTGCTTCTTTTCATTGATAATATTTTCCGTTTTACACAGGCTGGTTCAGAGGTTTCCGCACTTCTTGGACGTATGCCTTCCGCAGTAGGATATCAGCCTACACTGGCTACCGAGATGGGTGCTCTTCAGGAGCGTATTACTTCTACCAGAAAGGGATCCATCACATCTGTACAGGCTGTTTATGTGCCGGCTGATGACTTAACTGATCCGGCTCCGGCTACCACATTTACCCATCTGGATGCAACCACCGTACTTTCCCGTGAGATTGCCAGCCAGGGTATTTATCCGGCAGTGGATCCGCTTGATTCCACAAGCCGTATCCTTTCACCGGAGGTTGTTGGACAGGAGCATTATGAGATTGCCCGTGCGGTACAGAGAGTTCTGCAGCGTTATAAGGAACTGCAGGATATTATCGCGATCATGGGTATGGATGAGCTTTCCGAGGAGGATAAGCTGACCGTAAGCCGTGCACGTAAGGTACAGCGTTTCCTGTCACAGAGCTTCTCCGTAGCAGAGCAGTTTACCGGTATGCCGGGACAGTATGTTCCGCTCAAAGAGACTCTCCGCGGATTCAAGATGATCCTGAATGGTGAGTGCGACAGCATTCCTGAGAGCTGCTTCCTGTTTGCCGGAACTATTGACGATGTTTTCGAGAAAGCAAAAAATAACCAGAACCAGTAAAGGAGGCTGCCTATGAGGACATTTCCCCTTAGAATCGGTACTCCCGACGGCCTGCTTTTCGAGGGAGAGGTGCAGCGCGTAGTCTGCCGCAGCATTACCGGGGACATGGCAATTATGGCAGGACACTGTAATTTCTGTACCGCTCTTGGAATGGGCGAGGCCCATGTGATTCTGGAAGACGGTTCTGTGCGAAGCGCAGCCTGCATTGGCGGTATGCTTACCGTTCTTGATGGAAGCTGCAGCCTTCTTGCAACCACCTGGGAATGGCAGGAAGACATCGATGCCGACCGTGCCGGAAAAGCCAAAGAGCGCGCCCAGGAGAAGCTTGCAAAAGGCGGACTTTCGGATAAAGAATACAAAATCGCCGAAGCCAAGCTGCAGAGAGCGCTTGTAAGACTGAGCGTGAAAAGTTAAATAAGAGAAAGTCAGTTGATGACTTTAAAACGTCAAACTCCCATCACATAAAAGCGTTGACATAAAAGAGTGGGAGCGTTACAATAAGATATCGGAAAAATAATGAAAAGGGCTGGCTCTAACCGGTCCTTTTTAATGTTTTCCAACAAAAAATAAAAAGAAACAAGGGGGATGTCTTGAAAGAAAGAGAAACATTCGGCTCGCGGCTGGGATTTATCCTGGTTTCTGCAGGATGTGCCATCGGACTGGGAAATGTGTGGAAATTCCCGTACATGGCAGGGAAATACGGCGGCGCGGCATTTATTCTGATTTATCTGGTATTTCTGGTGCTGCTTGGGCTGCCGGTGCTGGTATGTGAATTTGCGGTAGGACGTGCAAGCCGCAAAAGTACGGCAAGAGCATTCCATGACTTAGAGCCAAAAGGCTCCAATTTCCACAATTTCAGCTACATGAGCATGGTTTCCAACTATGTGCTGATGATGTTCTACACAATGGTAGCCGGCTGGATGCTGTATTACTGCTACGCCATGGCAGCAGGTAAGCTTGCCGGGAAAGATTCCGCGCAGGTGACGGAGTATTTTACAGGACTTCAGGGCTCAGCTGGTACAATGACCTTATGGATGATAATTGTAGTTGTTTTATCTTTCGGTGTATGTTCACTTGGCGTACAGCGCGGCCTTGAGAAAATCACCAAAGTAATGATGCTCTGCCTTCTGGCACTGATCGTAGTTCTGGCAATCCATTCCCTTACTTTGGATGGGGCAATGGAAGGTGTGAAATTTTATCTGGTGCCGGATTTCGCCTCCATGAAAGAAATCGGAATTGGAAATGTAATTTTCGGAGCATTGTCACAGGCATTTTTTACATTAAGCATTGGTGCTGGCTCCATGACTATTTTCGGAAGCTACCTGGGCAAAGACAGATCCCTTCTGGGAGAATCTATTCACATTACCGTGCTGGATACCTTCGTGGCATTGATGGCAGGACTGATCATTATTCCAGCATGCTTTGCATTCGGTGTAGAGCCTGGCGCTGGTCCGGGACTGGTATTTATCACGCTGCCGAATGTATTTAACCAGATGGCAGGAGGCAGAATTTGGGGAGCTTTATTTTTCCTGTTTATGTCTTTTGCATCCCTGTCCACGGTAATTGCAGTATTCGAGAATATTTTGTCCTATTCCATGGACCGGAAAGGCTGGAGCCGGGGGAAAGCAGTGGCAGTGAACATGGTGGTAATGATTCTTCTTTCCCTGCCTGCAGTGCTGGGCTTCAATGTGCTGTCCGGCATACAGCCCCTTGGAGCAAGAACCAACATTATGGACCTGGAGGACTTTATTGTATCCAATAATATTCTTCCCCTTGGTTCCGTGGTATTTGTTATGTTCTGCGTATCCAGATACGGCTGGGGATGGAAAAATTTCATCAAAGAGGCTGACACTGGTGAGGGACTGAAATTCCCCACAAACGTGCAGAAATATATGCTGTACGTAATTCCTGCAGTGGTAGTTGTAATTTATCTGAAAGGCTACTATGATATGTTTAGTCCGAAAGGACCGGCTGTGCTGGCTGTATGGATGATCGTAAGCCTGCTGGTGCTGGCATTTGTAGGCTGGATCATTTTCGGAAAGAAAAAGACAAAGTGATAACATTTAAGACATAAGCAAAGGAGTGACCCAAAATGATAGCAGAAAAAATGAAACCTTACGTAAAAAACAATTCTGCAATCCGTATGATGTTTGAGGAAGGAAACCGTCTTCGTGCCATTTACGGACCGGAGAATGTATTTGATTTCAGCCTTGGAAACCCAAGCGTTCCGGCACCGGACTGTGTGCGCCAGGCAATCATTGACCTGGTAAATGAGGAGGAGCCTACTGTTCTTCACGGATATATGAGCAATGCAGGCTTCGAGGATGTGCGCCAGACTATTGCAGAATCCCTGAACCGCAGATTTGGAACTTCCTTTGCGGCAAAGAACCTGATCATGACAGTTGGAGCGGCAAGCGGACTGAACGTAGCTTTCAAAACAATCCTGAATCCTGGGGAAGAAGTCATTGTTTTTGCACCTTATTTCCTGGAGTACGGTGCATATGTAAGGAATTATGACGGCAAGCTTGTGGAAATCTCACCGGATACTGCCACCTTCCAGCCGAACCTGAAGGAATTTGAGGAGAAAATCACACCGAAGACCCGTGCTGTCATTGTGAATACCCCTCACAATCCAACTGGAGTTGTTTATTCAGAAGAAACTATCAAGAAGCTGGCAGAGATTCTGGAAGCGAAGCAGAAGGAATTTGGCACCGTGATTTATCTGATTTCGGATGAGCCGTACAGAGAGCTGGCTTACGATGGCGTACAGGTTCCTTATCTGACGAAATATTATGCAAATACTATTGTCGGCTATTCCTACAGCAAATCCCTTTCCCTGCCGGGAGAGCGTATCGGTTATCTGGTTATCCCGGATGAGGCAGATGGAAGTGAAGAGCTGATTGCGGCAGCAGCTATTGCAAACCGTACCATCGGCTGTGTCAACGCACCGTCTTTGATCCAGAAGGTAATTGCCAAATGTGTGGATGCAGAGGTTGATGTGGCAGCTTACGATAAGAACCGTCTTGCTCTTTATAATGGCCTGAAGGATCTTGGCTTCGAATGCATTAAGCCGCAGGGAGCTTTTTATCTTTTCGTGAAATCCCCTGTTGCAGATGAAAAAGCATTCTGCGAAGCTGGCAAGAAATACAACATTCTCATGGTACCGGGAAGCTCTTTCGCATGCCCTGGATATGTGAGACTGGCTTACTGCGTATCTTATGAGACCATTATGAATTCTCTGCCGCAGTTTGCAAAACTGGCAGAAGAATTTGGTCTGAAATAAAATTTTGAAAAATCGGAGGGGATTATGTCCAGTTTATATATCGTAATTCCAGCGTATAACGAATCTGCGAATATTGAGAGAACCATTGACCAGTGGTATCCGGTGGTGGAGCGGCACAATGATGAAGGCAAATCCAGGCTTGTGATCATCAATGACGGAAGCAAGGATAATACATATGAGCTTCTGCAAAAATGCGCCGCATCACGTCCCCTGCTTGTTCCTCTGGACAAACCAAATGGCGGACATGGTCCTACCGTTCTTTATGGATACCGCTATGCCATTCAGAATCATGCAGATTACATTTTCCAGACTGATTCTGACGGACAGACCAACCCGGATGAATTCGAGCCCTTCTGGAACCAGAGAGGCCGCTATGATGCGGTGATCGGTACACGTTCCGTCCGCGGCGACGGCAAGTCGCGGAAATTTGTGGAGAATGTAGTGTGTTTTCTCCTGAGAATGATCTTCGGGGTAAAAGTTTCCGATGCCAATGCGCCCTATCGCCTGATGAAAACAGACCTGGTGGCCAAATACATCGGCAAGCTCCCAGAGGATTTCAACATCCCCAACATCATGTTCACCACCTACTTTGTCCACTACAAAGAGAAAGTAAAATTCATCGACATCACCTTCAAACCCCGACAAGGCGGAACCAATTCCATCAACGTGAAAAAGATTGTGAAGATCGGGTGGAAGGCTGTGAAGGATTTTTATAAGCTGAAAAAGGAACTTTAGGGGCGTGGCGTTACCCGGACGTGAGTTCACAAGGTATATTCATCGCAGGTCGTCGCAACACTCCGCCGAGCTAACTGTCAACTGCGACTAAACATCTCAGGAGAGCCTTCGATGTTAAGTCTCCGTAGACAGTGGATCTCGTCTCCGTTAAGACCGCTCCTAAAATGACCTGCTCACGAATATACCTTGCAAACTCACTGGTTACTGGTAAGGGGAATGCGCTAAAACGATACTTTTTCACTGCCGCTGGGGAGAAATTTAACCAATACACAATATCTGCCCGTTATTATTAAGCGGTCATTTCGGGAGCAGAGATAAAATCTGAAGAGTTTAAATAAGATCTGTTGTTCTATGCACAGTAATATCAAGTGTTCTTACCGGATGTTATGTAGCCGATTATCTTGGAATCAGTTTTAGCTGTAACTTTTAGCCATACCATTTCATGCGCATTGCATTCACTTCTGTGGAGCAACAGATTTCAACAACCAGATTTCCCCCAGGTGTGCCGGGACAGGCGGTTGGCGAATTTCGGGAATTTTGTGAGTAAGCGACAGGCGAGAATGCACTGTCTGAGCCCTTTAGGGCGAGTTTGCGTTCCCGCCTGTCAATAGGCGACGGAGCAAAATCCCGAAATTCGTCATTGTCTGTCCCGGCACACCTGGGGGAAAGCGTCCGCCTTGATTAACTAAGCCACCCTTATGCGAATATAAAAATAAAAAAGCAGATAAATCTTAACTCACCCAGCTAAGACCTATCTGCCTTTTTATATTATAATTTCTTATGCATTCTTCTTAATAGAAGCTCTCTTCCTGTCACGGGAATCCAGGATCTTTTTACGGATACGAAGGCTGGTAGGGGTAACCTCCAGGAGCTCATCGGTGTCGATAAACTCGATAGCCTGCTCCAGGCTGAGAACTCTCGGCGGAGTCAGCTTCAGCGCCTCATCAGCAGAAGAGGAACGAGTGTTAGTCAGATGCTTGGTCTTGCAGACATTCAGCTCAATATCTTCTGCCTTACCATTCTGTCCGATAACCATACCGCTGTAAACCTTTGCGCCAGGTCCGATAAACAAAGTACCACGCTCCTGAGCTGCGAACAGACCATAAGTAACAGCCTCGCCGCCCTCAAATGCGATCAGGGATCCCTGCTTACGATACTGGAAATCTCCCTTATATGGAGAATATCCATCAAAAATAGTATTGATAATACCAGTACCCTTAGTAGAAGTCAGGAAGTTTCCACGGAAACCAATCAGTCCACGGGAAGGAATATGGAACTCAAGACGAACAGAACCGTCACTTGCAGTACTCATTCCCTGAAGCTCACCCTTACGCTCACTAAGCATCTGGATCACAGTACCGGAAAACTCCTCCGGAACATCAATATAAGCGATCTCCATTGGCTCTAACTTCTTGCCGCGCTCATCAATTTTGTAAAGAACTTCCGGCTTGCTGACTGCAAATTCATATCCCTCACGTCTCATGTTCTCAATAAGAACGGAAAGATGAAGTTCACCACGTCCGGAAACCTTAAAGCACTCAGTTGTCTCAGTATCCTCAACACGAAGGCTGACATCTGTATTTAACTCTCTGTAAAGTCTGTCACGGAGATGACGGGAAGTAATGTATTTACCCTCCTGTCCTGCAAGCGGGCTGTCATTTACCAGGAAATTCATAGCAATAGTAGGCTCAGAAATCTTCTGGAACGGAATTGCCTCCGGGGTGTCTCCGCCGCAAAGGGTATCTCCAATATGAATCTCCGCAATACCGGAAATTGCAACAATAGATCCGATGGTTGCTTCTTTTACCTCAACTTTGTTCAGACCGTCAAACTCATAAAGCTTGCTGATCTTAACCTTCTGTTTCTTGTCCGGGTCATGATGGTTCAGAAGGGTAAGCTCCTGGTTCACGGAAATAGTACCGCTCTCAACTTTACCAACACCGATACGTCCAACATACTCATTGTAATCAATTGTACTGATCAGTACCTGAGTATCTCCATCCGGGTCTCCTTCCGGAGCAGGGATATATTTCAGAATTGCCTCAAACAGAGGCTCCATGTTCTCCGGTGTATCCTTCAGATCCAGAACAGCATGTCCGGTCTTTGCAGATGCATACAGGAACGGACAGTCAAGCTGCTCATCAGAAGCACCAAGGTCCATCAGAAGTTCCAGTACCTCATCTACAACCTCATCCGGTCTTGCTTCCGGACGGTCTATTTTGTTAATGCAGACGATTACGTGCAGATCCAGCTCAAGAGCTTTTTTCAGAACGAATTTGGTCTGAGGCATGGCACCTTCGAAAGCGTCAACCAGAAGGATAACGCCGTCTACCATTTTCAGTACACGCTCAACCTCGCCGCCGAAGTCAGCATGTCCTGGGGTATCGATAATGTTGATCTTTGTGTCTTTGTAATGAACTGCTGTGTTCTTGGAGAGAATTGTGATACCACGCTCTCTCTCAATGTCATTAGAGTCCATGACACGTTCCTGAACCTCCTGGTTGGCACGGAAAACACCGCTCTGCTTCAGCAGCTGGTCTACCAGTGTGGTTTTACCATGGTCAACGTGGGCAATGATGGCTACGTTACGTACATCTTCGCGTTTCGTCTTCATAAAAATCGAAATCCTTTCTTTATCGTGGCAGAAGAGGTTCTGCCGCTTTCTTTCCTTAATTAATTATAATGTGATTATTGTGCATTGTCTATAGTCAGATACTGTCCGTTGGATGTGTTCCGCGAGGTGTTTTTTGTGAACAGAGTTCACAGAAAACCCGAGAAATGCAGCGCGAAATCATGCTTGCATGATTTCTGTGCATCGCGTAGCGGTTGCTGTGAACGAAGTGAACAGTAACCAAATT
>CAVJRB010000527.1:16061-35138 GCA_963651655.1 bacterium
TTTTTCGCAGATTACAAGGTGTTAAAAAAATTTTTTTTAATTTCTGGTTCTAAATGCGTGCATCCTCTCATAGATTTTATAGACCAACAAGTAAGACAAGTATCCCAGCTATAAACGGGATGCCGGGAAAGTCTGCAGAAAAAAGTGAGAAGAGGAAGGAGAACTACATCATGGCAGATAAAATTATTGAAAACAATCAGGTTTCCATCACAGGAAAGATCACAACAGGTTTTTCATTCAGTCACCAGGTTTACGGCGAAGGCTTTTACACAATGGAGCTTCTTGTGAAAAGACTAAGCGACTCTGAGGACCGAATCCCTGTGATGGTATCTGAACGACTGGTAGACGTTACACAGGATTATGTGGGACAATATGTGGAAATCCACGGACAGTTCCGTTCCTATAACAGACATGAGGAGAAGCATAACCGCCTGGTGCTTTCCGCATTTGCCCGGGAACTGCGTTTTATTGAGGAAGAAGAGGCGATGACGCCAGTGAACCAGATTTTCCTGGACGGATATATCTGCAAGCCTCCGGTTTACCGCAAAACCCCGCTTGGAAGGGAAATTGCGGACCTCCTTCTTGCTGTAAACCGCCCCTATGGGAAATCAGACTACATACCCTGTATCTGCTGGGGACGAAATGCCCGCTATGCATCTGCCTTTGAGGTAGGCGGACATGTGCTGATCTGGGGCAGGATCCAGAGCCGGGAATACATGAAGCGGATCGGGGAAAACGAGACCCAGAAGCGAACCGCCTACGAGGTCTCCGTAAGCAAGCTGGAATACGTATAAAAACTGGCCCCAGCCCGCTGATTTCCAGGCAAAAAGACAGTGTATAGCCATGAAAAAAGCATAGCTTGCATTTCTTGCAGTTTTGCGGTAATATAAGCATATTAAAAATGGCGCATTTTGCGCGTAGCTGTAAAGGTACTGGACAGTTACTATTATTTTTAACAATAAGAGGAATCAGTATGGAAAAAGAAATGGCAGAGGTTTATTGCGGAAATGGCAGAGGCAAGACCACATTGGCAATTGGTCAGGCTCTGCGGGCATCTTCTCAGGGCAAAAGCGTGATCATCATTCAGTTTCTCAAGGGAAATGAACGGCGTGAGCTGGATTTCCTGGAAGAACTGGATCAGCTGGACATCAAGATCTTCCGTTTCGAGAAGATGGAGACCTGCTACGATCAGTTAAATGAGGAAGAGCAGGCTGAGGAGAAACGCAATATTCTGAATGGACTAAATTTTGCCCGCAAGGTAATTGCAACCCAGGAATGTGATTTCCTGGTACTGGATGAGATTCTCGGACTTCTGGATAAGCATATTGCAACTGTGGATATGGTTACTGAGCTTCTGAAACAGAAGGACGAATCCATGCATATTATTCTCACAGGCAACCGGGTAGACCCAGGTCTCTTGGATTATGTAGACCGTGTGACTACCATTACCACTCTCGAAAGAGATAAAATGCCGCTGGTCTGACCGGGCGGCTAGAGCCTTTTTCAAACATGCTCAAACTGCTGAAACGATACACAAGGATGAATAGGAGGAAGTAAAATGGCAATTTTCAAAGGCGCAGGTGTTGCAATCGTAACCCCAATGCATGAAGATGGAAAAGTAAATTATGAGAAACTGGAAGAGCTTCTGGAGTACCAGATTGCCAACAGCACAGATGCAATCATTATCTGCGGTACTACAGGCGAGTCTTCTACCCTGACACATGGAGAGCATCTTCAGACAATCAAATTCGCAATTGACAAGGTAGCCGGAAGAGTTCCTGTAATCGCAGGCACAGGCTCCAATTGTACAGAGACCGCAATTATGATGTCTCAGGAAGCTGCTTCTTACGGAGCTGACGCTCTTCTGATCGTAACTCCATATTACAACAAGGCAAGCCAGAAGGGACTGATCCGTCACTACACAGAGATTGCCAATTCTGTGCCGGATACTCCGATCATTATGTATAATGTACCAAGCCGTACAGGCTGCAACATCCAGCCTGCAACAGCAGTCACACTTGCCAAGAATGTGAAGAACATTGTAGGAATCAAGGCAGCAAGCGGAGATCTTTCCCAGATCGCCAAGATGATGTCCATGGCTGACGGATGCCTTGAGCTTTATTCCGGAAATGATGATCAGGTACTTCCGATCCTTTCCCTTGGCGGACTTGGCGTAATCTCCGTATTATCTAACGTTGCTCCGAAGAACACCCATGACATGGTCATGAAATTTATGGAAGGTGATCTTGCAGGTGCTGCCAAGCTTCAGCTGGATGCTGTTCCGCTGATCAACGCACTGTTCTGCGAGGTAAACCCGATTCCGGTTAAGACTGCCCTGAACCTGATGGGATGGAAGGTCGGACCGACCCGTATGCCTCTTTGCGAGATGGAGACAGAGAACGAGGAGAGACTGAAGAAGGCTCTTACAGATTACGGAATTAAGCTTGCATAAGAGAGGAAGTAATTACAATGGTTAAAATTATTATGCACGGATGCAACGGTCACATGGGACAGGTTATCTCCGAAATCGTTGAGAAGGATTCCAATGCCCAGATCGTAGCAGGAATTGACATTGCAGACCAGGGGAAAAACAGCTATCCGGTATTCACCAATATTGATGAGTGCCTGGTAGAGGCAGATGCGGTCATCGATTTTTCCTCACCCAAGGCTTTTGATAAGCTGATGGATTACTGTGAGAAAAGAAATATGCCGGTTGTTCTTTGCACCACAGGTTTAAGCGAGGAGCAGCTTGCCAGAGTAGAAGAGAGCGCGAAGAAGATCGCAGTTCTCAAATCTGCCAACATGTCCCTTGGAATCAATACTCTTCTGAAGCTGGTTCAGGATGCTGCCAAAGTTCTGGCAACAGCCGGCTTTGATATGGAAATCGTGGAGAAGCATCACAACCTGAAGGTGGATGCCCCAAGCGGAACTGCCCTTGCCCTTGCAGACAGCCTGAATGAGGCAATGGACAATCAGTATCATTATGTATATGACCGCAGCCAGAGAAGAGAGAAGCGCGATGCTAAGGAAATCGGTATCTCCGCAGTGCGCGGCGGCTCTATCGTTGGAGAGCATGAGGTAATTTTTGCTGGACAGGACGAAGTGATCGAGTTCAAGCATACTGCATATTCCAAGGCAGTATTTGGCAAAGGCGCTGTAGAAGCAGCCAAATATCTTGCCGGAAAACCAGCCGGAAGATATGACATGAGCGATGTGATCGCTGGATGAAATATACAAAAAAAGTAAAAGCTATACAAAAAAATTGGTGAATTTATGGATTTACAGACAGGGGTCTGTTTGCTATAATTCCACCATAACAAGTTGCAACGGAGCAAACTACTAAGTGGTTTGCTCCGTTTTTTATTTGCAGAAAGGGCTGCCGTCAGGCGGCCTTTTTGCGTATTATCAGCTGGAAGATAAGATAGTATTTTCTGCGCAGGCTATCTGTACCGGCGAGAGTCAGAGAGGAGAAATCATTATGAGAAAAACAGCAAAAGCAATGGCACTTCTTACAGCAGCATCTATGATCATGACCGTTTTTACTCCGGTATATGCAGAGAGTACAGATGACACTGCAGCAGTAGACTGGGAAAATGGAGACAACATTAAAGCAATCAAGGAAAAAGGCGTGATTACAGTAGCAACCGGAACTTATGTACCTTTTGAGTACCGTGATGACGACAACAATATTGTAGGCTTTGACATTGACCTGGCTCAGTATATTGCAGATAAGCTGGGTGTGGATATGGAAGTGACAGACATGGAATTCCAGTCCATTGTTCCATCTATCCAGAACGGAGAATATGATTTTTCCATCGCAGCCATGTATAAAACAGATGAGCGCTGCGAGGTTGTGGATATGTCCAAATCCTATTGCGACAGCGGTATGATCCTTGCCGTAAAAGAAGATTCCGAATACGCAGACACCATCAAGAGCTTAGCTGACTGCGACGGCCTGAAGGTAGCTGTAAAAGAAGGCGCAACCTCCTACAACGTGGCACAGAGCTTCCTGGATGAAAACCCGGATGTTTCTTATGAAATTGTTCAGTATAAAGATACCGTTGGATGCGTTTCCGATCTTCTTGCAGGCCGTGTGGATGTTGTAGTCAATGACCTTCTGAATCAGAAGATCCTTTCCCAGGAATATGAGGGAACCAAGATCGTATGTGATCCATTCACACATGCAGAGAATGCAATTGCAGTACAGAAAGGAAAAGATGACCTGCTTGCATTTATCAACGAGTGCATTGACGACTACTATGCAGACGGCACTTACGATGCACTGTGGACAAAATGGATCGATGCTTCCGGAGATGGAGAGGAAGCCGCTTCCGCAGCAGAGGATACTGCAGAATAAGAGAAAAACAAGGCAGAAAAACGTGTTACTGTGAGCAGTAACAAAAAAGTAAGAAAGAAAGGATAAACCGGCTATCATTACTGGTCACAGGGTAAATAGTATGGTAACATTGAAATGGTCACTTGTATTTGACAAAATGTCATCACTGCTTCATGGATGTGCAGTGACGATGGAAATATCGATTCTGACGCTTATATTTGGTACAGTTCTTGGCGTAGTGCTGGCGCTGATGCGCGACAGCCGCGTGAAGATCGTGGCAAGGATCGCACAGCTTTATATCTGGATCTGGAGAGGAACCCCTCTTATGGTACAGGCATTCCTGATTTATTTCGGACTGCCCAACCTGGGAGTCACATTCAGTGCCATGACAGCAGGCGTGCTCTCCATGTCATTAAATACAGGCGCATACATTGCGGAGATCGTTCGTTCCGGTATCCATGCTATTGACCCTGGACAAAGAGAGGCAGCCAAGGCTTTGGGAATGCCCTGGCATCTGGAGATGCTCCGGATCGTGGCACCCCAGGCAACCAAGATCTGTATTCTGCCTCTGGTGAACCAGTTTATTGCAACCATTAAGAATACCTCCATTTTATCAGCCATAACACTGACAGAGCTTACAAGGGAGGGAACTCTGATCGCCTACAATTCTTTCCATTATTTTGAGCCGTACATAGCAGTTGCGGTATTGTACCTGATCCTGACAACTATATTTACCCAGCTTGCAGGAGTTCTGGAAAGGAGGATGGCATAAATGGCAGAGGATGTAATCTTAAGTGTAAAAAATATCAGCAAATGCTTCGGAGATCTGGAAGTACTTAAAGGAATCAGCTTCGACATCCACAAAGGGGAAAAGATCGCAATTCTGGGACCCAGCGGTTCCGGCAAATCCACCATTCTCCGCTGCATCAACCAGCTGGAAACCTATGATTCCGGCGAGATTGACTACATGGGAAAACCAGTGGACTCCGGCCAGGCTCTTCACCAGCTGAGACAGCATATTGGAATGGTGTTCCAGAGATTTAACGTGTTTACCCACATGAGTGTTCTGCAGAATGTGATCGAGGCACCTGTCCATGTGAAAAAGGTTCCAAAGCAGGAAGCAGTCACCAGGGCCAAGGAGCTTCTGAAAATGGTTGGCCTGGAAGGCAGGGAGGATGCCATGGCGAAGAATCTTTCCGGCGGACAACAGCAGAGGGTTGCAATCGCCAGAGCTATGGCCATGGATCCGGAAGTGATCCTTTTCGATGAGCCCACAAGCGCACTGGATCCGGAACTGGTTGGAGAGGTATTAAACGTCATCCGTAAGGTAGCAGCAGAGGGCGTTTCCATGGTAATCGTAACCCATGAGATGAATTTTGCCCGGGAGGTTGCAGACCGGATCCTGTTTATGGAAGATGGCGTGATCGTGGAGGATGCGCCTCCGGAAGAATTTTTTGAACATCCAAAGAATGAGCGTATTCGTCAGTTTATCAGGAAAGTTGAGGAAAGATAATTCAGGATGGACTACATAATTAAAAACGGCTGGATCGTAAATGGAAAAAAGGAAAAGCCTTTTCACGGCGATCTGGCAGTAAAAAATGGGAAAATTGAGGAAGTGGGGGAACATATTGAAGTCCCCTCTGACTTCCCCGAAAAATGTGTCCTGGATGCGGCCGGTGGGTATGTAACCCCCGGCTTTATTGACATCCACAGGCACGGCGACTGGCAGGCTTTTGGAAATGGCGATGATGAGCTTTTGAACAGGCAGGGGCTTACCACTGTGGTAAATGGAAACTGCGGACTGTCTGTGGCGCCAGCCGGGAAGAAGTTTGGAAAAGAGATTGCAGGGTTTTTAAGCAGCGTTACAGGAGAAGTTCGACAGGGACAGGCAGATGTTATGTCAACTATGTCATCTTACCTGTCCGCTCTTTCCAAAGAGAAACGCAGCGTCAACACCGGAATGCTTGCAGGAAACGGAACCATCCGTGCCGGAGTAAAGGGCTATGCACCTGGAAAGCTGTCTGATGAGGAAGTGCACCAGGTTTGGAACGCATTGGAGGAATCCCTTGCAGCTGGCGCTCTTGGAGTCAGCCTTGGAGTCGCCTATGCGCCGGAATTTGAATATGACAGGGACGGGCTTGCGCAGGCACTGCAGCCGCTGAAAGGAACTGGAATTCCCATTACCACCCATGTGCGCAACGAAGGGGACGGAATTCTTCTGGCTTTGCAGGAGGTGATTTCAGTGGCGGAGGAACTTCAGATTCCGCTGCATGTAAGCCATCTGAAATGCATCGGACAGAAAAACTGGGGCGATACGCCTGTGAAGATCCTGCAGCTGTTTGATCAGGCGGCAGAACGGGGCGTGAAAGTGGATTTTGATCTGTATCCCTATCTGACTGGCTCCACCCAGCTGGTACATCTGCTTCCTCCGCAGTTCCAGGAGGGCGGCACAGACGCCATCTGTGCGAGACTGGAAGACCCGGCATGCCGGAAGGAAATTACCAAAGTACTGCAGCAGCCTTCTGATATTTTTGAAAATATTGTGGAACTGGCAGGCTTTGAGCGGATTTATGCCAGTACCTTGCATACGCAGCAGTTTGGAAGCTATGCAGGCCAGTCCATTGCGGCTATTGCCAGACAGCTGGGGAAAGATCTTTATGATACCCTTTACGACATTCTTCTTGCGGAGCGCTGTCAGGTCACCATGCTGGATACCATCGCCTCCGAGGAGGATATGCTTTATTTTCTGAAGGACAGCCGTGCCAACCTGATTTCCGATGCCATATATCCGGCTGGCGGAAAATACCATCCAAGAGTTTACGGCGCTTTTCCCAAGCTCTTAACCGATTATGTAAGAGACCGGAATGTTTTTTCCATAGAAGAAGCCGTGTATAAAATGACTGCAAAACCAGCCGCCGTTCTGGGCCTGAACCGTGGGATCCTTCAAAAAGGAATGCCGGCAGATATAAACGTATTTCATCTGGACAAGCTTCAGGTTCACGCAGATTTCCAGAACCTGGATCAGTACTGCACCGGATTTGATTACGTGCTGGTGGGGGGAGAAATCGCAGTGGAAAAGGATCAGTACCGAAATTCAAAAAGCGGAGTAATCCAGAGACGCTCTGGAAATTAAAAAGGAAGGAAAGCCATGAAACTGACAGAAGAAAGAAAAGAGGAAGTCCTTGCTCTTTGCAAAAAACTGATTTCCATCCGAAGCTATTCCGGCGAGGAAAAAGGAGTTGCAGATGCGCTGAAGGATTTCATGAAGGAGAAGAAATTTGACCAGATCTCAACTGACAAATATGGAAATGTGATCGGACAGATTAAAGGCACGAAACTTGGCAAAAAAGTTTTGTTTGATGGACATATGGATACGGTTCCGGCAGACAATAAAGAGGCCTGGAGCCATGATCCTTTTGTGCCAGCGGTAGAGGACGGCAAATTATATGGAAGAGGAACCTCTGATATGAAAGGGGCTGTGGCGGCATTTTTCTGCGCAGCAGCCTATTTCCTGGAAGACCATGGGAAAGATTTTGCCGGGGAAATCCATACAGCAGGTGTGGTTCACGAGGAATGCTTCGAGGGCGTGGCGGCCAGAAGCATCAGTGAACTGGTGAATCCGGACTATGTTGTGATCGGCGAGGCATCAGGGCTGAACATTAAGACCGGACAGCGGGGAAGGGCAGAAATCCTTCTGGAAACTTTTGGAAAAGCGGCCCATTCCGCAAACCCGGAAAAGGGCATTAACGCAGTGAAAAAGATGTGCAAACTGATCGGCGAGATCGATAAGCTCAAGCCGCCAGTCCATGAGCACCTGGGAAAAGGAATCCTGGAAGTGACAGATATTATTTCCTCTCCATATCCCGGTGCATCTGTAGTCCCGGAATACTGCCGGGCAACTCTGGACCGCAGGCTTCTCACAGGAGAAACCAGGGAGAGCGTTCTGGCACCGATCCAGGAGTTGATTCGCCAGCTTGAGAAAGAAGACCCGGAGTTTTCTGCCAAGGCTTCCTTTTCCGTAGGCAGCGAGAAGTGTTACACAGATGCCACCATAGAGGGCGAGCGCTTTTTCCCAGGCTGGTACTATTCCCCGGAAGAAGAATACGTCCAGAAAATCCTGGAAAAAGTCCGGGAAGCAGGCTATGATCCTGCACTTACCCAGTACAGCTTCTGCACCAACGGCAGCCACTACGCCGGCGAAAAAGCCATCCCAACCATCGGCCTCGGCCCCTCCAGAGAGGACCTGGCTCACACTGTGGACGAGTATGTGGAGCTGGAGCAGCTTTATGGGGCTGTGGAGTGCTATTATGCGGTGATGGAAGCGCTGCTGGAAAAATGAATTCATTACCATATTAAAAATCAGATTCAGAACTTATATCAAACAGCTGTTAGAACCAAAAGAGTTTTGACAGCTGTATTTTTTTATCTTAAAAGCAGCCCTGGTAAAAAATTATAGGTTTTTGACATTTTATTCAATTTCTTTTTCAGTATCAAAATGATATCCTAACATCATCAAGTAAGGGCCCGAAAGAAAATCAAACAGGAGGATTTTTAGATGAAAAAGAGAGGTTTAAAAGCGTGTCTGGCTGGCGTATTAGCAGCATCAGTGGTAATGTCCGGAACAAGTCTGGTACAGGCAGCAGGGGAAGAAGAAACAGAGCTTACATTCTGGCTGGTAGGAACCAGACAGGAGGCCATGGAAACATTAGTAGATGAATTCAGCGAGGAACATCCAAATATTAAAATTAATTTTTCCTACTATGATACAGATGCCATCAAAGATGCATGCAAGGTTGCTGCACAGGCAGGAAATCTTCCGGATATGTGGTACAACTGGGGTGGAAGCCTTGGCTCCTATTACGCAGAAAACGGCTGCTCCATGGATCTTACCGAGTATGCAAAGGAAAACGGCTGGGATGACAAATTCAACAGCGGCGCATTAAGTCTTTGCGAGCTGGATGACCAGCTGATCGGATATCCAATTGGATACAACGTTCTGGGAATGTTCTACAGAAAAGATATTTTCGAACAGTACGGACTGGAAGTTCCCACAACCTTTGATGAGTTTGAGCAGGTATGCGCAACCTTAAAGGAAAATGGAGTTACTCCTATTTCCACAGGAGGTCTTTACGGATGGCACACCATGCGTCTTGTGGAACAGTTTATTGAGTATTATGCAGGCGCAGATGAGCATGACAAGCTGAATTCTTTCGAAGAGAACTGGGATTCCGAAGCAGTTGTAAAAGCACTTGCCAAGTATCAGGAGTTCTGCGACAATGGATACTTCCCGGATGGATTTATTACATCCGACCCTAACGACACACTGATCTCCCTTGCAAACGGACTTTGCGCAATGGATATTCAGGGACAGTGGTATGACAGAAGCATTGCGGACAGCGGACTTGACATTGACCAGTATGGCTGGTTCCCATTCCCAAATGACACAGGACGTATGTCTGCATATGTAGAGCTGATCCAGTTTAATAAGAACCTTGACGAAGACAAGCTGAATGCATGCATGACCTTTATCGACTTCATGGAAACTGAAGAGCATGCAGCAGCTGAGCTGACAAACGCTCCGCTTCCATTCAAGGATGCTGTTATGCCAGGTGAAGACAGACCACATGTAAGCGAAATGTACGACTACAGCAACGAAGGCGGAACTTTCACCATCACAGACCAGGCGCTGCCAACAGCAGTTGCAGATGTTCTGTTTGATGGACAGGCTGGCATCTGCAACGGCTCCGAACAGCCAGATGAGGTTGCAGCTGCTATCCAGAATGCAATTGATGAATATAAAAATGGTAAATAAAAAATAGGCATTATAAAAAACATGCGGTTTCTAATGCCGCATGTTTTTTATACCCTAAAATCAGAAAATCTGCTGATGCAGATTCCTTGACTTCGGAGGACATAGTTATGAAGAAAAAGAAAGAGTGGGATTCCTATCTGTTTTTGCTTCCTGCATTGATCATTTACTTGTCAGTAATCATATTTCCTACAATATATTCCATCTACATCAGCCTTCATAAAGGAAACGGAATCGGACAGATGGATTTCGTAGGACTGGATAATTATAAAGCATTATTCAAAGATTCCGTTTTTTTACTTGCCTTAAAAAACAATTTAGTATGGATCGTAGTAAGTGTTGTTCTGACAACTTGTATTTCCCTGATGTTTGCCCTTTTATTGAATCAGAAATTTAAGGGAAGAACATTTTTCCGCGCATTTTTCTATTTCCCATGTGTGGTAGCTCCCATTGCGGTGGCGATTATCTGGAAATGGATCTACAATCCCCAGTTTGGATTTTTCAACGAGTTTTTCAAAATGCTGGGAATTAACTACAAACAGACCTGGTTAGCAGGAAACACCAGTGCATTCTGGGCTTTGGTAGTGGCAGCTTTGTGGCAGGGAATCGGACAGCCCATGATCCTGTTTCTGGCAGGGCTCCAGTCCGTGTCCGCAGATGTTCTGGAAGCTGCTTCCATTGACGGTGCAAATAGTTTTGTAAAATTTTTCAGAGTAACAGTTCCTATGATGAAAGAGACCTTTGTAACCGTTATCTCCACCTTGCTGATTTCAGCCATGAAGGTTTTCGATGTGGTAAAAGGACTGACAGACGGCGGTCCCAACAATGCAACCCAGATGCTTTCCACCTACATGTATTCACAGACCTTTGCCTATAACAATGTGGGATATGGAACTGCAATCGCGGTATTTATGGTAATCATGATGTTGGTAGTTATCGTACCGTACATTTCATTTACAGCCAGAGAAAATTAGGAGGGAAGATCATGAGCAATGCAAAAGTAAAGAAAATAACGAAAAAAGCGTTGTTGTACATTTTTCTGATTGCCATGGCACTGGTTTTTATAGTACCAATATTCACTTTATTTGCTACGGCGATCAAATCCAAAACTGACTTTTACAGCGGAATCAGCCTGTTTGAGCTTCCCAAGGTTCCAGCCTGGGAAAATTTTGTGAATGCACTTACAAAGGGCAGGATCTTGAAATATATGGGGAATGACCTGTTTATCTGCCTGATCAAGGTTCCCCTTGGAATTTTCATCGAGGCTCTTGCCGCATATGCCCTGACCAGACTTCCTATCAAGCACAAAACCGGGCTTTTCGCCTTTTTCCTTGTGGGAATGATGTTGCCTATGCAGGTTGCACTGGTGCCCATCAACGTGATCTACACCAAATTGAACCTGATGAATACATATTTCGGATTGTTTTATGTGTATGTTGGATTTGGAATTTCGTTTGGAATTCTTATTCTCAGAGGTTTTCTTCTGGGAATCCCAAGGGAAATTGATGAGGCTGCTTACATTGATGGTGCAAGCAAGTGGAAAACTTTTTCCCAGATCATTATGCCGATGGCAAAGCCTGCTGTTGCAACACTTGTAATTACAGACTTCCTTGCGACCTGGAATGAGTACCTTCTTGCAACGGTTATTATCACAGACAACAAATACAAAACAGTACCAGTAGGTCTTACCACCTTTGTGGGCGAGCATGGAACGGATTATGGCTATCTTTGCGCAGGTGTGTGCGTGTCCATTATACCGGTCATTATCGTGTACCTGATCTTCCAGAGATATTTCGTAGAAGGTATGGCTGGTGCAGTGAAAGCGTAATTGCGAGGAAAGCTTGGGAGAAAGGAGAGAATCCATTGCCTGTAAAAGGCGGATAATGGATTTATAGGTAAAAAAATGAGCCAGTGGAAAAATTATAAATATGAAGTGCCGGATAAAAGAAAAGTAAGATACATCATTCACACAGATTGTAAAAATGAGGCGGACGACCAGTTTACGGTAGCCCATGCGCTGATGATGGACAGGCTTGAGGTAAAAGGGATTATAGCCGGGCATTTTGATATGGGAAACCAGGGAACCCACAGATTTCCAGATAAGACAACTGCAGAAGAAAGCCGTAAAGAGGTGGATAAGATCCTGAATCTGATGGGCTTAAGTGGAAAATACCCTGTATTTACAGGCACCAGGGAAGGACTTGTGGATGAAAATACACCTCAGGTGACAGATGCAGCCCGGTTTATTGTACAGGAAGCCATGAAGGACGATCCAAGACCTTTGTACATCGGAATGCAGGGGGCTGTCACAGACCTGGCAAGCGCCATTCTTATGGAGCCAAAAATCTGTGAACGCATGACCTGTATCTGGATCGGCGGCGGAGATTATCCGGAAGGAGAATGCGAGTTTAATCTGGCAAATGACATTCACGGGGCAAACGTACTGTTCAGCTCCCAGATGCCGCTGTGGCAGATCACAAAAAGCGTGTACAAACAATTTGCTGTTTCCCTGCCGGAACTGCAGGTGAAGGTAAGACCTTATGGAAAAATCGGAGAGTATCTGTTTGACCAGATGGCACAGTTTAATATGGAACGACTGGAATTTGACAACTGGCCTCACGGGGAAACCTGGGCACTTGGGGATGAAGGCTGTATCTGTGCACTTTTGGAAGAGGTAGAGAGAACCTCTCACTATGAAATGATCCCGGCACCAAGGATCCGACCGGATATGACCTATGAACATACAGGCAAAAACCGCCCCATACGAGTGTACCATTTAATGGACAGCAGACTGGATCTGGAAGATCTGTTTGCAAGACTGCAGATTAATTTTCCAAAGCAATAGGAGATGCCCCATGAGTGAAAAATATACAGAAGGATTTATTCCAAGCGCCCCATTGTTCCGGGATCCGGTTTACGACGGCGCTGCGGATCCCACCCTTATTTATAACCGGAAAAAAGAAGAATGGTGGATGTTTTACACAAACAGGCGGGCATGGGGACCAAATATAAAAGCCAGTTTTATGCATGGAACGGATATAGGGATCGCTGTGCTGGAAAAAGGAAAAACAGAATGGGTTTACCTGGGAACTGCCTCCGGTCTGGAATTTGAAGAGGGCAGAAATACCTTCTGGGCTCCGGAAATTATAGAGGCAGAAGACGGATACCACATGTATTGCTCCTATGTCAGAGGCATTCCTCTGGACTGGAATCATGAGCGTCAGATCATCCACTATACTTCCTCGGACCTCTGGAACTGGAAATACCAGGGACCGATTGCCTTGTCCTCAGACCGGGTGATCGACGCCTGCGTTTTTCACATGCCCTCTGGTGAGTGGAAAATGTGGTACAAGGACGAGCGGGATGACTGCCATACCTGGGCAGCAAAAAGCCTGGATCTGTACCACTGGGAAGTGCTTGGTCCGGAGATCACAGATTGTCCACACGAGGGTCCAAACGTATTTTTCTATAAGGGATATTATTGGATGATCACGGACTGCTGGAATGGAGTTGGAGTTTATCGTTCTAATGATGGAATGAAATGGACTAGAAAGAGAAATATACTGGATGTTCCTGGGAACAGAGAAGACGATGGAAGCAGGGGCGGTCATGGAGATGTGGTGGTCTGCGGGGAACATGCCTATGTGTTTTATTTTGTCCACCCGGGAATGACGCAGGAGACCTGGGAAAATGGGCATATCAGCTGGACCTATGAACAGCGCCGCAGCTCTGTGCAGGTGGCGGAGCTGACATTTGATGGTGACGGGCTTTGTTGCGACCGGGACAGGGAATTCTATTTGAAGCTGACTGCGGACCTTTCATAATTGGCACCGCCTGCGTGGGCAGCTATGTTCGTTATGTGACAGAAACAGATTACTTATAGTACGAAAAATATATTGCAAAAAACAGATTTGTATGTGATATAGTTAAAGCATAGCTAGGTTACTAGGCTGGCAGAAATTAGAAGAAAAATGCATTATGGAGGCTTCCTATGAAAAGAAAATGGCGGCAGGGAATGAAATTACAGGAGTGGAATCTGAAAAAGAAAATAAGTGTTTTTATGTCTCTTCTTATATTGATCCTGGCGCTGATTTCCCTGGTGGTCTCTTCTTTTTTTGAAGTGAAGTATATCACCGGACAGACCGAGGAAATGGCAGAGGAGCAACTTGGAACCCTGGCGTCCAATTACAACAATACCCTGAATTCCTACACCAAACTTGCCATTGCCCTGATCATTAATTCTGACGTACAAAATTACTGTAAAAGTGCAGAAAAATCCTCTGGCGGAGCAGCCTCAGATGCAGTTTATAACTATATGGCAAATATGCTCCATATGGAAAACAACATGAACTTTGCAATGGTACTGAAGGACGATGGCAGCTATATTTACAAAGGCAACAGTGCCATGATGGAGATCGGCATTTTTGAATCCTACGAAGAGGATTACGGCAGCAGCGTCCCGGTTCAGGAGGGAAGTTCTGTGCGGATGAATTACGGAAGAAATTATTTCCTTGGAAATCTGCGTACCCTGACACTTTATTATCCTATTTATTCGGTATCCTCAGCACATGGCGGACAAATCGGTATGCTAATGCTGAATTTTAAGGATAATATGCTGGACCAGTTGGATGACAGCCTGAATAAAGGAAGGCAGACTTTTCTCACAGATGGAGAAGGAAATGTTATTTTTACCCAGGATCGTGAGAAAGAAATAGAGAAATTTTCCAGAAGCAATCTGAAAGGAAAGTTCGGAAGTTTCCGGGAAAATGGGAATCAGGTCATTTACCGCAGGATTTCCCAGTGGAATTTTTATCTGGTAAGCCAGATGCCGCTGTGGGATGTATATAAGGATTCTGTGCAGGTCAGCGGGATCCTGGCAGTTGTGATCACGGCGATCACCACGTTGTTTATTTTTGCATTTCGAAAGATCATTAATTCCTTCTATAAGCCCCTGGGGAAAGTAGTGCAGGCAATGGACTATGTTGCAGAGGGAAATCTAGACAACCGCATTGACATGGAAAGCATGGACGCGGACAGCCGGAAGCTGGCGAAAGGCTTTAACTCCATGATGGACAGGATTTACGAGCTGATGGAAAAAATAAAGCTGGAGCAGCACCAGCTGGAACAGATCCGTTTTAATGCTCTGTATGCCCAGATAAAACCTCATTTCCTGTACAATACTCTGGACTGTATCCACTGGCAGGCTGTGGCAGATGGAAATAAAAAGATTTCCATTATGGTAAAGGCACTGGCACAGTACTACAGATCCTGTCTGAGCAAAGGCAAGGAAATCGTGTCACTGGCGCAGGAACTGGAAAATATCCGCAGCTATCTGATCATCCAGAATATGCGATATGGGGATATTATCCAGCTGGAAGATCAGGTCGAGGAACGGTTTTATCAGGTGCAGATCCCGAAGATGACTTTGCAGCCTTTGATTGAGAATGCTATTTATCACGGTATTCGTGTGGAGGAAAAGCGGACGGGACAGATTCTTCTTTCGGTGAGAGAGGAAGAAAACAAAATTTATCTGAGTGTAAGTGACGATGGAGTGGGAATCCCGGCAGAGGAAATCGAGAAGATCAATTCTGCTATTACGGAATTTGATGAATCATTTGGATATGGCGTGAGAAACGTAAACCGAAGGATCGTGCTGCTGTTTGGGGAAAACTATGGACTGCAGTTCCGGCAGAATGAAAAGGGCGGAACTACTGTGAAAATATGTCTTCCGGCAGGCGGAGCAGAACAGGAGGCGTATCATGTATAAATTGCTGGTTGTGGATGATGAACAGATGATACGGGACGGTATTGCCCTTGGAATTAATTGGAAAGCGGTTGGGATTGGCGCAGTTTTTACTGCGGAATCTGTTTCCGCTGCTTTGGCAGTCATTGAACGGGAAGAACCGGAGATTATGCTGACGGATATTCGGATGACCCAGAAGACAGGGCTGGATCTGATCGATACCATCCGCAATGAAATGAAAAATGAAACCATGCGGATCCTGGTCCTCACAGGATATGACAGCTTTGACTATGCCAGAAGCTGTCTTCAGATGAGAGTGCAGAATTTCCTGTTGAAGCCTGCGGACGAAGAAGTTCTGGAAGCGGAAGTGCGATGCCAGATAGAAGCTCTGGATGAAATGAGAAATGAGAAAGAAATGGAAGAGAAAAAAGTCCGCACAGTGGGAACCATCCGGCAGGCGCAGCTGGAACAATATATGAGAGACGTGATCCACAAGAGAGTCCAAAATGGTCTAAAATGCCCGGAGGAACTTGCCGGGGAAAAAGACTGTTTCATGCAGCTGGCTTTTTTCATACCGGATATCCATATGGGCGCAAAGGACAGTGCAGAGGAAAGTCTGCGGCAGCTTACGGTTTTGCATACTTGTATGAGTTTTGTGGATGCAAAAAGAGTGGGCGTTACTTTTTCAGATGATGATGGAACGGTAATCTGTGTTTTTTACACGGGAGATGGAGACGGTGAAAAGCCTGAAATTGTGGAGCGCAGCGTTACAGAGCGGATCGGGGAAATTGTATCTATCCTGGAAGATGAGTACAAGATCAGTCCAAAAGTAATCCTTGGAAGCAAGGTGGCTGGTCTGGAACGGCTGTTTATTTCTTATAATGACGCCCGTTATCTTTTGAGCGGCGAAAAGACGTATGAAAAGATTACGAAAGTCCCTAAAGAGCAGGATCGAGAGATGATGATCCGGGATGTGTACGGAGAGTTTAAGCAGGAGATGATTTCCCAGATTGCCAATGGAGAGCGTGTTCTGTATGTGTTTGAAAAGCTCCGGCAGGCTGTGGCTGCCTATAATATTTCCAGGGCACAGACACAGAAATGGTGTTTTGAGATATATGCGGATCTGTATTTTACCTATATGCAGGAGACAGGACAGAATACGGACCAGTCTGTGGATGGATTGCTTCGCGCCCTTACCGGAGTGAGCCGGGAGGAAGCCTTGGAGGTAACGGAGAACTATATCCGCTCCCTTGTGTTCCGGGAAAATACAGAGCAAAACGAGAATATTATGAAGGCGAAACGTTATATTGACGAGCATCTGGAGATGGACCTTTCCGTTTCCCTGCTTTCCGAAAAATTTTCCGTATCGCCCAATTATTTTTCCAGGCTGTTTAAGAAGGTTGTGGGGGAAAGCTGCAACGAATATATTGTGAAAAAGCGAATGGAAAAATCAAAGCTCCTTTTGGAAACCACAACCATAAAAACAGGCAAGATCGCCTTGATGGTGGGATACAACGACGCCAATTATTTTTCCCTTGCTTTCCGGAAAAATGTGGGAATGTCTCCTACCAAATACAGAGAAATGAAATTTCTTCCAGAATAGTTTTTTCCTTATCTGTACATATTAGGAATACACAGCAGTATTTTCAGCTGAAAGTATTCTTATAGAAAAGGAGACAGATGAGATGAAAAAAGTAAAACGTATGCTCATAGGTACTTTGCTGGTGTTTACATTATGTATGCTCACAGCATGCGGAAACGACAATAACAATGCAGCAGACGAGGTTCCGAACAACACCAATGATGTCATGGATAATGCAGAGGATGGAACTGCAGAAGATGACAACATGCTGGATGACGCAGGAGATAATGGTACAGATGGAAATGTAACAGATGATACTGCAGCACCAGATGACGCTGGCACAGCAGGTGACGGTGCTGTTCCAGGGGACAACGTGACCGACAATAACAACTCCGTTTCCGGCGCCATCGGCGAGGGTGTGGAAGACTTAGGCGACGGTGTGGCAGACGGCGTCCGTGACATCGGGGAAGGTGTAGGAAATGCTGTAGAAGATGCAGGCGATGCGGTAGGCAATGCCGCAGACGGAAGATAAGAAGTAAGAGATAGCGCTGGATGAAGCCTATAAAAGCTTTGTTCAGCGCTTTATTATTATATATAGGCAAACTTAGTATTTGCATAAGAATAAGCAGAATGTTATTATTAGAAAAGTAATACAGTAGATACAAATAGGCATAAGTAGATACAAATAGGCATGAGTAGGTACAAATAGATATAAGTAGATGTAAATAGATATAAGTAGATACAAGTAATAGGTTTGACATCCACAGACAAGGAGGAAGATCATGAGATTTCGACCATGTATCGATATACATAACGGAAAAGTAAAGCAGATTGTAGGCGGAAGCCTTCGGGATACGGGAAACCAGGCACAGGAGAACTTTGTCTCCCAGCAGGACGGCGCCTTTTATGCTTCTTTATATAAAGAAAAAGACCTGAAAGGCGGCCACATCATACTTCTGAACCGCGCAGATTCCGAATACTTTGAAGCAACCAGAAAGCAGGCCTTCCTTGCACTGGGCGCATATCCCGGCGGTCTGCAGCTTGGAGGCGGCGTAAACCCGGACAATGCAGCAGAATACTTAAATGCAGGCGCCAGCCATGTGATCGTCACCTCCTATGTTTTCCGTGACGGTCACATCTCCTGGGAAAACCTGGAGAAAATGGTACAGGCAGTAGGCAAAGAACACCTGGTCCTGGACCTCAGCTGCCGGAAAAAAGAGGATGCCTACTACGTGGTCACAGACCGCTGGCAGAAATTCACAGAAGAACAGGTAACCCTGGACCTGATGAAAAAACTAGGCGGATACTGCGATGAATTTCTCATCCACGCAGTAGATGTGGAAGGCAAAGCCAAAGGCGTAGAAGTTCCCCTTGCAAAACTGTTAGGCGAATATGAGGGACATCCGGTAACCTACGCAGGCGGCGTTGGCAGCATAGAAGACATCCAGATTCTGAAGCGGGCAGCACAGGGAAAAGTGGACGTGACAGTGGGAAGCGCACTGGACCTGTTTGGCGGAACCATACCCTTTACAAATTTGATTGGAGAACTTTAATCCTACAGTTCTGACTATGTCAAACCTGACATAAAATAGAGTGGGAAAATTACA
>CAVJRB010000528.1:0-4779 GCA_963651655.1 bacterium
CTTCTGGTAATGGCAAGTCCAAGTCCTGTACCGCCAATTTCCTTGGAATGGGACTTGTCCACACGGTAAAATCTCTCAAAGATTCTTCCAATGGATTCCTCTGGAATTCCCATACCGGAATCTGCAACCTTCACATAAAAATACTTGTGGTCTGCATCCAGAGTCACGCGCACCCATCCGTCATCTACATTGTATTTGATACCGTTTTCTACTAAATTGCTGATCGCAAGGGTAAACTTCACCTCATCCACATCTGCCTCCACTGGACGGAAGCTGTCCAGGATCAGATCAATGTGCCGCTTATCTGCAATTGGACGTAGTCTTTTCAGAATGTCCTCAAGAAGCTGATTGATATTCAGATGCTCTACATTCAGGTCAGCAGCTTTCTTATCCAGCTTCACCAGGGAAAGAAGATCGGTAATGATCTTATTCTCACGGTCGATCTCAGCTGTAATGTCGCTCATGAACTCCTGATAAAGCTCTTCCGGTACACCTTCTTGTCCTACAAGGGAATCCGCAAGCACCTTCATGGAAGTAAGCGGCGTCTTCAGCTCATGGGACACATTGGATACAAATTCATTTCTGGATTCATCCAGTGTCTTCATACGGGAAAGCATCTTATTAAATGCGTCAGTGATCAACGCCGTCTCCGTATAATCCGGAACGGAAATCTCCTCATTCTGATAACCGTCTGTCAGATCCTCGATGGATTTGGTAACTCTTGCAAATGGCTTCACAAGTACAGTGGAAAGCACATAGCCCAGAAGAGCTGCAAGCACAATGATAATTCCTGTGATCAGAATGCTCTTCTGCTCCAGTTCCTGAATATTCTCAGCGATCTCCTTGGAGGAAAAGCTGATCAGCATAGCTCCCTGAAGCTGCTTCACCTCCGGACTCTTCACTGGAATCGCCATCTCGATTTTCTGTGTTTTGTTGTTATAGCGGCTGGCTTCCTCGCCTTTGAAGCACTTGATCACCATGCTGGAGATCAGTGTCTTGCCTTCATCTACGCCATAAGTATCCTTGATAATCCTGTAGTCCCTGTCAACCAGCAGAATTCTGCCGTCATATACATTAGACAACAACTCCAGCTTGCTGTTCACATCCTGCGAGCTGGAGTCATTCATATAATTTTCTTTAATTAACAGGTTGCACAGAATGTCACACTGCTTCTCAACGGTCTGCTTGCGCACAGCTACTGCCTTATTCTCGTAAGCAGCTACCATTACATTGGCAACTATGACACTTGGTACGATTCCCAGAATGACCAGAATGATCAAGATACGGAAACGCAGACTTTTTAAGAAGCTTGGTTTCTTTTTCTCTGGCATCTCTTACGCCTGGAAATAATATCCCACACCCCATTTGGTGTGTACATATTTCGGCTCACTGGGATTCGCCTCAATTTTTTCTCTTAAGCGACGGATATGTACATCCACAGTACGGACATCACCTGGATACTCATATCCCCATACAATGTTAAGCAGGTTCTCACGGCTGTATACCTTGTTTGGGTTGAACACCAGAAGCTCCAGCACATCGAATTCCTTGGCAGTCAGATTGATCTCCTTGCCTGCAATAAATACCCGGCGGCTCTCGCAGTCCATCTTCAGGTCTCCTGCCTCGATGGTCTTGGCCTTCTCTTTCTCTTCCTGATTGCTGCCTGCACGGCGCATAATCGCTTTGATTCTTGCTTTTACCTCAAGGATATTAAATGGTTTGGTGATATAATCATCCGCACCATATTCAAGACCAAGGATCTTATCCATGTCTTCTCCCTTGGCTGTAAGCATTACAATGGGAACATTTGAAAATTCCCTGATCTGCTGGCAAACCTCAAAGCCATCCATCTTGGGAAGCATAAGGTCAAGGAGAATAATATCGTATTTCTTCTCCTTCGCCATCTCAAGGGCTTCCTCACCATCATAGGCACAGTCAACTTCCATTCCATCCTGCTCCAGGCTGAATCGGATTCCCTTTACGATCAGTTTCTCATCATCTACTACCAAAACTTTCCTGCTCATTCAGACTCTCCCTTATCCAACTGATATCTTATCTTTTATTTTGGAAAAGGTACCTTCTTTGATACCTTCTACATTCATAATTTCTTCTATGGAGGCGAATCCTCCATGTTCTTCTCTGTATGCAATAATAGCTTCTGCCTTGGACTGCCCGATTCCGCTCAGGGTACAAAGCTGCGCAGCATCTGCAGTATTCAGGTTAACGCAGGAACCACTTCCTGCCCCTTCTGCTGAACCGCTTTCTGAATATGACTCACTGGCCTGGTCTTCCTTTCCATTGCTCTGCAGCGCTTCCTGTACCTTCGCGGCAAGCGCTTCCAGATTCTCTGCAACTTCTTCCTCTGTGGGAACATAGATCTGCTGGCCATCCGTAAGGCTTCTGGCTCTGTTCAGATAGTTCTGTGCTGCCTCAGGCAAATACCCTCCGGCTGCATCTACTGCCTGAAAAATACGGCTTCCTTCATCCAGCTCATATACTCCTGGATTTGCAACCGCTCCGCATACATCTACAAATATAGTCTGTGGAATCTGTGTCACCAGAGGAACGGCATCTCCTGAAGCCGGATTGTCAAGTTCTCCGGGTTCCGTCTGTTTTTCCCCAGTGCTGCCTGTGGCTTTGGCATTCTCTGTACCTTCGATACGATCTGTATCGCCTGCAATTTCTTCCAGAAAAACATCCTCGCGGCTCGTACATCCTGTCATCCATACTGCCGCCCAGATTGCAAACAAAGCTATTCGGATTCCACATATAAGCTTCTTTTTTCTTTCCATGTCGGTTCCCCTTTCCGCTTTTTGCCAGGGTTCCCCGCCACTCATGCTTTACCTCATCTATTTTAACGAAACTTTACATTTTTTACAATACCATTTCTAAATTTTATCAACCTTTTATTTTTTGGGCCCTCATATCCTTTTTATCCTTATTTCTCCCATTTAAATATGACAATTCCTACAATTGCAATGGCCATGCCAAGCAGTCTGCGCCATTCAAAATCCACTTTCTCTACTCCGAACAAGCCAAATAATTCTATTACATAAGCCACTGCCAGCTGGGAAATGACGATCAGCATGGCTGCTCTGGCAGGGCCTAAGCTTCCCATACTCTGGATCACTGTAATGGTGATAAAGGCACCGATCACGCCTCCAAGCAGGGTATATTTATTCTCCACCTGCCACAGGGCTGCAATGCTGTCCCTTCCTGTAAAGATCCACGCCAGCACACAGACCGCAAATGCAGACAGCTGCACCCATCCAGTAGACACCCACAAGCTGGTCTGCTTGGTCACTTCCGTATTAAATACTCCCTGAATGCTCATCAATGCACCAGATATCAATGCCACAAGAATTCCCCACATATAATACCTCCATAAGCGTCCTATACTTCCAGATTCTTTCTCTGATCCAATTAACATTCTTTCGTTTTCCCCAAAGATACTCCCTTTCTTTGGAAGAAAAGGAGGTGCTCTTCTGGCACCTCCGCAATAGTATTATATGTATTTTTCAAAGTTTCATTCACTTCGCAAGTTTTTCACTTTTTTTCGTAACGCAGCAGTGACAATAATTAGATGCCGATAAGATCCAGAGAAAAGCTGGGATGATAATAGCGAGAACTCCTGTATTCCATACCATATGAAGCAGCATAGCCACCAATGTGCAGACAGGAAGTACCTTTCCAGTCAGCAGGTAAGTCTTATAGCTTGCTTCGTAGACTTCTTCCTTCTCCGCTTCGTCACAGCTTGCAAGCCACTGCTCCTGGAATTTCATAGAAGTAGGATCGCCTTTCTTCTCCGGATAAAGTCTCTGGACCAGCTTTACATAGCGAACCTGCCACAAACTAAAATATCCGACCAGTCCCAAAAACACGACGATTCCAGCTAAAAACATCCAGGTCTCACCGGTGCTCTGGCTTTCAATATATTTCATAGAATATCCTGGTGAAATGATCAGCATCATAAGAACGGTTCCCACTGTACTTGCGATCATGCCCCAGCTGGAGGACACCTCAATGCGATACTGCAGTTCATGATATTCATCGTCCCCAGCATCCTGCATCTGTTTTCCCATTCTCTTCATCTTCCCATAATTGGTCTCGCAGATCACAATACAGATCGCGCCGCAAATGCATTCCAGCATTAATGCATGATCACGTACCGCAAAAAGAAAAGCATTCATTCCATGCCCGATAACTGCTATATAATCCTCTCCGCTAAACGCTGTAACGAAACCAACAATTCCTCCGACAACACCGCCAGCTGCCATGAGCAGTATCATCTTTAAATATGAATTCATTTTCTTCTTAGATTTTCCCTTATTCATCTTCTTCATCCTCCGTATAAATAAAAATATCTTCCACTGTCACCTGGCAGATCTTCGCCAGCTTCAGAGCCAGGGTTACTGACGGCGAGTAATCCCCGCGCTCAATAAGACTGATGGTCTGTCTGGATACTCCTGCAAGCTTCCCCATATCAGCCTGATTGATTCCCAGCCGCGCCCGGTATTCCTTCAAACGGTTCTCCAGTGCCATTTCTTTTCCTTTCTTCTGCCGTGGATGGCAGATTTCTCTTTCGTGTAAGTCGCGCATAAGAATGACTTGTTTCTTTGTCATTTTGACAAATATATTTGTCATTTCATGTTGAAGCTATTGTAACATTGACAACTTTACTTGTCAATTGTATTTTTCAAAAATAATTTCCTGTCTGAAAATATATGTTACTGTCCACTGGTAATATTATTTTATTCCATTATTGAGAATATTTTCCAC
>CAVJRB010000529.1:0-3339 GCA_963651655.1 bacterium
GGCAGAAATACACCGGCCAAACATAGAACCCACTTGCCAGTCTGTTTACCGACCGGCAATTATAGGTTTTAATTTACCGTGTTTTCCCTGCATTTTTCACTTTAAAATACACTACAGATGCAAGAAAGCCTGCTATTGCAATCACAATTGCCGCATAAAGTGCACCATGGAATCCATCCGCAATTGCCTGTGTGCCGGATGCACCGCCTGCAATAGACATTGCCTGTGTTTTTGCCTGAATCCCGCCAAACAAAGAGGAGCCGATACCAGCTGCCATCTGCATAAAGGTATTTACGATACCGACACCGTGAGGATTCATTTCCTTTGAAAGGGTGCTTAGTGCCGTAGTTTGTGAAGGAGATAATGTAAATGCAAGTCCCTGATAAATAAGGCAGTAGCATACAATAATCAGCACCAGCGGAGTACTTTCTCCACACAGTGAGAAGATCCAGACAGCAATTGCTGCCACAATAAAGCCAATAGGGATCATCCATTTTCCCCCATATCGATCCATCAGTTTTCCACTGATATTTGTAGATATAACATTCAGCAGAACGCCCGGAAGCAAAAGCAATGCAGATACCATACTGGAAACGCCGAAGCATCCCTGCAAGAAGGAAGGTGTTGTCACATTAAGGGAGAAATTTATCAGCATTGCCATAAATACCATAACAATCCCCAGCGTAAACATTGGATTTTCAAATGGCCGCATATCCAGCATGGGCTGCTGAAGGTGCATCTGACGTTTCACATAGACTGCTATCAAAATCAAACCAGCAGCAACAAGCACAATTCCTGCTCCAGTATTGCTGAAGATGATACTGATTCCATACAAAAATACCGCCAGCCCTATCGTAGACAATATTACAGACGGGACATCAAAATGCGGCATTGTAATTTCAGCAACACTGTCGATAAAAAGACCAATTGCAAGCAGTGCAAGACACGCCATAACAATGATAAAAATAAATACGGATCTCCATCCTGCTAATTTGATAATTGTTCCGGAAATCGTTGGTCCAAAAGCAGGTCCCAGTGTGGTTCCGCACACACACAAAGCCATAACAGTTCCAAGCTTTTCCTTCGGCGCCACAAGAAGCGCTGTGCTCATCATAATCGGAATCATCATACTTGCGCCAACTGCCTGAAACATACGGCAAATCAAAAGGACTGGGAAAACAGGCGCAAAATAGCAGCCCACACCGCCAATCAGCAAAATCCCAATCGCCCCAAAGCACAATCGCTTCGTTGGGATACTCTGATATAGAAATGCCGTAACCGGAACCATCACCGTTGAAATCATCATGTAGCTGGTAATGAGCCACTGCGCTGTCGCACTGCTGACAGACATCTCCTGTGCAATCGGGAGCAGTGCCACATTTAATATTGTTTCATTAAATGTGGCAATCATCGTACAGAAAACCAGTACTGCTACAATGAGCCACGGATTCTTTTTTACTTCTTTATTCTTCATTCTTCAATTCTCCAGTATTACAAAGCCAAGCAAACGATTGGCAGCGTTATTATCGAAATCAGTGTGGTAACAAATATAAAACCTGAGGCATAGTCGCTGTCCGAATGCTGGCTTTCTGCAATCATTGCAACAGAGGACATTGTCGGCAGTGCACACAAAACGCCAATCGTAACTGCTACATTCTGCTCTACTGCCGGAATACGGCAAAGCACTGTATATACGAGAATTGGCAGCAAAAGCATTTTTACCACAACAGTCGCATAGATTTCCTTAAGCTTCAAATAATCGACAATTTTAATGTAACAAAATACCCCGCCAAGATAGATCATTGCAAGAGGGGATGCTGCAGCACCAGTTTTGGACAACGCTGTCACCACGATCAAAGGTAACTTAATTCCCGTCAGCACCACAAACACTCCGGCAAGAATGGCCACCGTTGCAGGATTGATCATTTTGCGGAATCTTTGAGATGCGGATAACTTCTTTTCACGATCAACAGGCGCAGTCAGATTCATGCCCACCGTCCATAATGCCAGCTGATCAATCACTGTATACATGGCAATATACAGACCTCCCTGTTCGGGATACAGCGCAGTAACGATAGGAATTCCCATAAAACCGCAGTTTCCAAACATCGTACAGGCACGATAAATGGATTCATGCTTGAAATCAAGTCTGAGAAGTTTTGCCAGAACTGCTGCCACAGCATATAAAACCAAATACAGCACTGCGGCAATCAAAATGATCACAGCTGAAGAAAGAAACTGCTCCCGTGTGGTTCCATTAATGGTATTCGTAAAAATCAATAATGGAAGCAGGATTTTAGTGATGCAGCCAGACAGCACACCCAGTTTTTCCCTGTCAAGGAAGTGCATCTTTACTGCAAAAATTCCAATCAGCATATATACCACGAAAACTTCAATCTGCTCTAATACAATTGAAAAGTAATTCATTTCTGTGCCTCCAGACGAACCGGACCATTTTGAGAAACATAACGAAATGCTCCATTTTCTGTTCTTTCCACTTTCAGACAGCAATGAACATTCTGTGAAGGATCCGGGTGGTTTTTCCAGAGTTCATACAGCTTTGGCAGAAAAACAGGCCACTGACTCGCCTCGTAATCTTCATGATCCGTCATATAATTTGGAACCATTTTTACTCCAGGATTCTCAGCCAGAAGCTTTTTCACAAATGCCGGCGGTTCACTGCACTTTGTATTTGTAACGGTTGCTGTAATATGATTAATTCCACCGGGAACATCCTCCCACATATGTACAGTAGAATCCACCAGCTCATTTTTCTCATTCAGAATGCCTTCACAGATTACATGAGCAAGACAATCTGTAAACGGGAAAAATGACTCCAGAGAAAGTCGGTGTACTTCAATTCCTTCACCGCCAAAAACAGGAACTCCCTTTGCACAGCTTTCCGCAATCATATGCACCGACTGATTCATTCCAACCGCCGCCGGAGCTTTTACCCAGCTGAAACGTTTATGCGAACCCGGTGCCCACAGATAATAACATTTTTCCATATTCGCCCAAAACCAGTCCAGCATTTCAGCCGTTACACCTGGAAGAAAATGCTGTTTCTGTGAAGAAAGGACAAATCCGTTTTTCAGATACGTATCTGAGAGTTCCAGCGGTTTCAGCAGCGGGTTTGGCTTTGCCGGATGCCGGAACGGCATAAAATCAACATTTATGTTTTCCTGAATCGGAAAGTAAGTTTGTCCGCTATTTGCAATGTACTCACTCATAACAATATCTCCTTTAATAAATCAAGCTTAAATTTGTATTTGTGTTTTATGTTTCTATAAATGAGCAAATTTAAAAAATTGCACAAAGTTATACTGCCACTTTCATAAA
>CAVJRB010000530.1:0-1198 GCA_963651655.1 bacterium
CCCCCTGGAAAAATTCCAAAAGCAGATCCCCTGTATTTTCTGTCTTCGTCTGCGGTGTCTCCGGAAAAAGCTCTGGCTGGCTGTCCTTTAATTTTTCCACGGTTTTATTCAAGCAGGCAAGAAGGGTATCTGGCTGGATCTTGATCTTCAGCAGATAATCCGCTGCCCCAAGCAGCAGGGCACTTCGCACAGAATCAAAATCCTCGTAATTGCTGAGCACCAGGATTTCTCCCGGGTATTTCTGTCCCTTTAAAGTCCGGATCAGTTCCAGGCCGTCCATCCCCGGCATTTTCAAATCTGTGATGATCACGTCCGGATGGTGCTTTTCAATGAGAGGCAGTGCCTCCAGCCCATTTGATGCCGTTCCGCAAATGGAAAAACCATGCTCCTCCCAGGGCAGGATGGAGCGAAGTGCAATTTTAACGATTGGTTCGTCATCAATAATCAGTATACTGTACATTTGTTGTCCTTTCTGTAAGCATATCCCCATAAAGTTCCGGCAAGGTCAGCGTACACGTCGTTCCTTCCCCCGGATGGCTGTCAATTTTCAGCCCGTATTCCCGTCCGAAATTCAGCTGGATCCGGTCATTTACATTGGCAACGCCGATTTTTTTCCGTTCCGGGCGTGGTGCCAGGGCGTCCTCTGTCACCTCAAAGCCTTTTCCATCATCGGCCAGTTCGATCATCACATGATCCTCCTCCCGCCAGCAGGTAATCTGAATCTCCATCACCGTGCCATCATCCGAAGACCCGTGCATCACCGAATTTTCCGCAAGAGGCTGCAAGATCAGCTTGGGAACCAGGCAGGAGAGCAGTTCGTCCTCCTCCACATGGAAAGAATACTCGAAGCTTCCCGCATACCGGATTCTGAGAATGGAAAAATAATTCTCCAGGTTTTCCAGTTCCTCCCGGATGGTGATATATTCATTCTTGTTGGTAAGGGTATTCTGCAAAAGACTGCTCAGCGCCTGGATCCCATCGCTTACGATCTGATCCTTATGCATGGCAGCCACAAACCGAAGGCTGTTCAACGTATTAAAAAGAAAATGGGGATTCAGCTGATACTGAAGCATCTGCAGTTCCAGTTCCCTCTTTTTCTTTTCCTGGGTTTTCTGCTGTTCCATCAGGCCCTGGATGGTATCCGCCATGTGATCCATGCTCCCGGAGAGCCTGGAAAGCTCGTCCTTATGGTTATCCG
>CAVJRB010000530.1:1208-7222 GCA_963651655.1 bacterium
CCAGCATTCTTCCAATGGGAGAGGTAATTCCCGGATAGACCATGGCAACAATCCCAATGCAAAGCAGCACCAGCAGCACTGCCACTACAAGGATCCGTTTCAGCATGGCAGACACCTCAGAATTAATATAATGATAAGGCATAGTGTACACAAACAGCTGATCCAGGTTCTTATTGAAAATGTAAGTTACCAGCTGTTCCTCCCCGTCTTCCTGGACGCTGAAGGAAGCGGTTTTCTTTGGAAGCCATTCCCTGATTTTTCCCAGCAGTTCTTCATCCGCCTTTTGCCCAAGTGCCACGCTGCGGTCCCAGGAGGAGAGCACTGTTCCGTCCATGTTCATATACATAATGTTGGAAGAATCCGACAGCCCCACAGGCTCCAGCACAGTCTTGGAAAAAATTTTCTCCTCAATGGAAATCAGGGTATATCCGATCACCCGGCTTTTGGTATACTGCTCATAGATTCTTCTTCCCAGAACCAGAATATCCCGGTCACGGTAAGTATGTACATAAGCCCACACATCCTGATCCTGCTCTTCAAGCTGGGAAAGGATCTGGTCCACATCCTTCTGATAAAACCCGTCGTAACCCAGATCATAGAAAATATTTCCCTCTGTATCATATACGGTAATATTCTTCGCCTGGGCGGGATAGATGATCTTGCTGCGGATCATGCTCTGGATTTCCGTGATCGCCTGGTTTTTCTCCATATCCGTCATATCTTTCTTCAGAAGGCCCGCCTTGATCTCCTCACTGATGCAGATGGAACCGCACAGATACTGGTATTTCTCAATTTCACTTACCATATTCAGATTGATCATGGACAAAGTCTGGGAAATAGACGCGGAAAGCTTCTCCTGAAGTGCTACCGAAAATATATGAAAAGAATAGCAGCTGATCCCGGCTAATGGTATAATGGAAATCATCAGAAGAGCAATGATAAGTCTGGTTTTAATGCTGAATTTACGAAATCCCTGAAAATGATGTCTTTTTTCCATGGCAGGTCCCTCCTGTTGATGTCCGCAAACGGGTATCCGACAAAAACGTTTATTTTCACCCATTATACAGGAAAAAATCAGAATAATCCATGTAAAACCAAAAGATAAAAAAATCGTACATATATGCCACAAGAAAATCCATATCAGATATTTTCTACAGGAAAATGCTCCATAATGAGGACTGTTTTGTCAATTTACCACAAAAGGATTTTCCCATATAATAACATCATCAGGCAAACGTAATAAAACAGCCAACAAGAAGGAGGAAACACCCTATGAAAAAAAGATTTGCAGCATCCGCATTGATCCTTGCCATGAGCGCAGCGACCGTACTTTCCCCGCTCACCGCATTTGCGGAAACAGAAGAGCAGGAACTGAACATTGCCATTTTCCAGGGCGGATACGGAGACGCTTACTGGAACCAGATGGTAGAGCTTTTTGAAGCAAGCCATGAGGGCGTAAAAGTAAACATGACCATCAGTCCGACCATCGGCGATATCATCCGTCCACAGATCGTAGCCGGAAACGCACCGGATTTCATCTGCCTGAACGATGGCGGTGAGGACGGCGTCATCCTTTCCCTGATCAAAGAGCACGCCCTTCTGAACCTGGACGATGTCTTTGACGGAGAGAACTATGCAGGAACCGGAACCCTTCGGGACGACATTACAGACGGTATTCTTTCCAGCACCAAATGCGCTCCTTACGGAGATGACGAGATCTATCTTGCACCATTTAACAGCGGTCCCCAGGGTCTGATCTACAACAAGACCTTCTTTGACGAAAACAATCTGGAAGTGCCGAAGACCTGGGATGAGTTCTTTGCACTTGGCGATACCCTGAAAGACATTGACGGACGCGCACTTTTCACCTATCAGGGAATTTATCCGGGATACATGGAAGAAATGCTCTGGCCGGCAATCGCAAATGAGTGCGGCGAAGAAGCCCTCACCAAGATCGCCAATTATGAGGAAGGCTCTTTCAACAACGAGGGCGTGTTAAAAGCTCTTACCCATATCAAAGAAATCGCAGAAAAAGGTTATCTGTTAGAGGGCACTGTCGGTATGAACCACACCGAGTCCCAGACAGAGATGATGCTTGGAAAAGCTGCATTTATCACCAACGGAACCTGGATGGAAAACGAGATGCAGGATGCTCCAAGAGAAGAAGGCTTTGAGTTTGCGATGGCTCCGATCCCAACTGAGAACGCAGATGATGTACACTATGTATTTGACAGCTGCGAGCAGTTCTCCATTCCGGCAGCTGCAAAGAATCCGGAGCTTGCAAAAGAATTCCTCCGTTTCCTGTACAGCGACGAATCTGTATCTGCATTTGCAGAGGCTTCCGGCGCTCTTTACGCAACCAAGAGTGCCCGTGAAGTAGCAAAGGACAAGCTGTCTACAGCAATCTACAACATGTACGGAATCTATGAAGAGGCAAATGCATCCTCCCTGATCATGAGCTTCGCTGCAGTTCCGGCTGACTGCAAGATCAATCCGAAGGATGAGATCTTCAATCCGATCACTTCTGTTATGAACGATGAGATGACAGTAGAAGAGTGGGCACAGAACGTAGAAGATGCTTTCGCACAGGTCCGCGCTGACCAGGAAGCTGCAAAATAGTATTTGGAGAATTGCGGGAGCTGCTTTGCAGCGGAGCAATTCGTGGATATCCAGAAAGGCTGCTGCACAGTGTATGCGGCAGCCTTTCTTCACCCTAAAATCATGAAAAGTCAAAAAGAGGTGACCTAGCGTGGTAAAAAAACCGAAATTATTCATAGCCTTCTGTACCCTTCCGGCTCTTATCCTTACGATCATCTTTATGATCGCCCCCATGCTGAATGCAATCTATCTTTCTTTTACCAGCTCCACTGCACTCAGCGTTGGTTTTAACAGCAAATTCGTATTTTTTGATAACTATATTTACATGTTTAAGGACAAAGACTTTCTCCAGGCACTGTTTAACACTTTTAAGCTGATGCTGGTGATTCCGGCTGTAACCATTTTCCTCAGTCTGGTCTTTGCCTTTATCCTCACCCAGGGCCAGCTTCGGGAAAAATCCTTCTACCGTACCGTATTCTTTTTCCCAAGTATTGTGTCCATGACAGTAGTAGGTATTGTGTGGTCCTTTGTGTTTAATCCCACAAGAGGAATTCTGAACCATCTTCTGGATCTGTTTCGCCTTTCCTCCTGGAAGCACGCCTGGCTTGGAGAGGGCAAAACCGCTCTGTGGTGTATCGGTGCGGCTCTTGTCTGGCAGGCGATCGGATACTACATGGTCATGCATGTGGCTTCTATCGATGGAATTTCCCAGGAGGTTTACGAGGCTGCTTCCATCGATGGTGCTACCGGAACACAGAAATTTTTCAAAATTACAATTCCCCTTCTTAGAAGATCCATCGGAACCACTTACATTTTGTCCCTGTCCGGAACCATCAATTTAAGCTTCACCCTGTCCAACGTTATGACAGGCGGCGGCCCCAACGGGGCATCCAGCGTGCTGCTTCAGTACATGTACACCCAGGGCATGCGAAATGCAAACTTCGGATACGCTATGGCCATTGCCATGTTCACCCTTGTACTTGCCATTATCCTTGCCATGGTTTCACGAAAACTGTCGTCCGAGAAAGAATAGGAGGGAACTGATGAAAACTGTAAGAACCTGGTGTATCAGAATCCTGATGATTCTGTTCACGATTATTTTTCTGTATCCGCTTTTCTGGAACCTGATGTCTGCGTTTAAAACCAATACGGAGTATCTGACGGATCCTTATGCGCTGCCGTCGGCGCTGAATTTAGACAACTTTGCTGCAGCCTGGGGAAAAGCAAACATTGCCGCATACTTTGGAAATTCCGTGCTGGTGACAGTGCTTTCTACTGTACTTTTGCTGTTGTTTGTCATTCCCATTTCCTATGTGCTGGCAAGATACCGCTTTGTGGGAAGCAAGCTGATCTCTACCATTTATATGGCGTGCATTTTCCTGCAGGCCACTTACATTATGATTCCTCTTTTCCTGGAATTGCAGGCAGTAAACGGGCTGAACAACCTGCCGGTGCTGTGTCTTGTGTATGCGGTCATGCAGTTTCCCTTCTGTATTTTTACCCTTCAGGGCTTTATGTCCGCTGTGCCAAGGGACTATGAGGAATCTGCCAGAATTGATGGCGCTACCAACATCCAGCTGCTTCTGAAAGTCATGGTTCCCCTTGCAAAACCGGGAATCGCCACCATTACCATGTTAAGCGCCATGGGCTTCTGGAACGAGTATCCGCTGGCTCTGGTACTTCTCACAGATGACGCAAAAAAGACCCTTCCCATTGGAATGGCAAACCTGTTTGAGGTGCAGAAATATGCCACAGACTGGGGCGCATTGTTTGCAGGACTTGTGATCGTTATGATACCGACCATTATTATTTATCTCATCGGACAGCGATATCTGCTCCAGGGAATCGGCGCAGGCGGCTTGAAGGGATAATTGGAAGAATTTGTTGAAAGCCTTAATCCAGCATGTTTTAAGGCGTGTAACTTTGAAGATACTGAATTGTAAAAGGAGTTCATCTATGCCAATAGATCAGGAATTAATCCGAATTGTTCCAAGTGACAGGCAGCTTGCCTATCAGGAAACAGAATTCTATGCATTTTTTCATTTTGGAATGAATACATATACAGACAGAGAGTGGGGCGACGGAACTGAGGATCCGGAAATTTTTACCCCAGCAGAACTGGATGCGGATCAGTGGGTATCCGCTGCCAAAAGTGCAGGAATGAAGGGGGTGATCCTCACCTGCAAGCACCACGATGGCTTCTGCCTTTGGCCCACCAGATATACCAGACACAGCGTCTCCGCAAGTCCCTGGAAAAATGGAACCGGAGATGTGGTTCGTGAGGTTTCTGATGCCTGCCGCCGTCATGACATGAAATTCGGCATCTATCTTTCCCCCTGGGACCGGAACCAGCCCTGCTATGGAACGGGAAAAGAATATGACGATTACTATCTGGCCCAGCTGACCGAGCTGCTCACCGGATACGGGGAAATTTTCAGCGTCTGGCTGGACGGTGCCTGCGGGGAAGGGCCAAACGGCAAAAAACAGGTCTATGACTGGGAGCGCTATTACGCCTGCGTCCGCAAATACCAGCCGGGTGCCTGTATCTGCGTGTGCGGCCCGGATATCCGCTGGTGCGGAAATGAAGCAGGAGATGTGCGAAAATCTGAGTGGAGCGTAGTTCCTGCCCGCACCGCACTGGCAGAGAGCGTGCAGGAAAAAAGCCAGCAGGCAGATGATGACAAATTTCGTCAGCGGAAGATCACAAGTGATATGGAAGATCTGGGCAGCAGAGCCGCCCTTCAGGGAGAAAAGGATCTGATCTGGTACCCGGCAGAGGTAAACACTTCCATAAGACCAGGCTGGTTTTACCATGCAAAAGAGGATGACCAGGTAAAAAGCCTGGAGGAGCTGATCCATATTTACTGCGGATCTGTAGGCGGAAATGCTACGTTTCTTCTGAACATTCCGCCTATGCCAAACGGGCTGCTCCATCCAAATGATGTAGCCAGGCTGGCAGAATTTGGACAGTGGAAGAGGAGCGCCTTTTCCGGTAATCTTGCAGAATCCGCAGAGATAACTGCTTCCTCTGAAGATGCTGCTCATCCGGTTCAGAATGTTCTCACAGACACCAGAACCACCTGGTACCAGCCAGAGCCAGATATTAAAACTGGAGTTTCCCCGGCGGAACTTATCTTCGCTCTGCATACCCAAAAGACGCTGGGCTATCTGGTACTAAAAGAGGCAATCCAGCACAGCCAGAGAGTAGAAGCCTTCCAGGTGTACGCACAAAAAGAAGAGAAGTGGGTTCCGGTTTATGAGGGAACGGTTATCGGCTATCAGAAGATTGCAGATCTTTGTGGACTTTCTACCCAGAAGCTTAAAATCGTATTCTCCGATTACCGGGGCATTCCGCTTATTTCATTTATTGGAATTTATCCTAAGAAATAATTTCATAAAATGCGATTATTTTCCAG
>CAVJRB010000530.1:7232-7739 GCA_963651655.1 bacterium
TCTTTTACCTTCGTAATTATTCGCAATTCTTCAGGCGCAGTTTCTTTACAGAAACTGCGTTTTACGTTATACTGGGTTTATCAAAGAAGGAGAGGAAAACCAATGAAAAAGAACATTTTTACAAAAGATAACCTGACTTTTTTCCTGATTCTCAATCTGGGACTGATCTTTACAGCAGTGGGAATTTCCATTTTTAAAACGCCTAACCATTTCGCATTTGGCGGAACCTCCGGTCTGTCCATTATCCTGTCCACCCTTTTCCCCAAATGGAACGTGGGCGCATTCATGTGGATCGTCAATGCGGCGCTGGTAGTGCTGGGATTTTTCTTTCTGGGAATCCGCTCTATGGGCTGGACCATTTATTCCTCTTTTGCACTGTCCTTTTATGTCAGTGCCTGTGAGGTGATCTATCCCTTAAGCGCACCGCTGACCCACGACGTATTTCTGGAACTGTGCTTCGCTGTCATTCTCCCGGCAGTGGGAGCGGCCATGGTATTTAATGTAGGC
>CAVJRB010000531.1:0-2414 GCA_963651655.1 bacterium
GTGGATGTCCAGAATATCCGGTCCCAGGGAGGTGCAGTCAAGCCATTCCATTCTCTCATAGAAAAGTCCGCATTCCAGTCCGGCGTGGATGGCAACTACTTTCAGTTCTTTGCCGTACAGGTCACGGTACACTTCTACCATCTTGTCACGGAGAGGGGAATCCTTGCGGTACTCCCATGCCGGATAATCGCCCTCTGTGTCGTACTCTCCGCCCAGGAACTCTGTGAGATACTGGATCTTGTGGGAAAGGGCCTCCTTGGCTGTGCCTACGGAGCTTCGGATGCTGGTCTGTACAAACAGCTCGTCCCCATACAGCTTCAGGATTCCAGGGTTGCAGGAGGTCTCTACCAGCCCTTCAATGGTACCGCTCATTTTCTTCACACCAAAAGGCAGGTTCATCAGGTGGAAAATTACTTTCTCCTGGCTGGTTGGGTGAAGGACGGATGCGTCTGCTTCCCCTTCTTTTGTTACCTGGATGGTAATGTTTTCATCGGAACCTGTGTATTCTTCCCGGAAATCCTTCTGCATTTTTTCTGCAAGAGAGGTAACTGCAGATACTTCCTCCGGCAACACAAGAATGGAAGCCTGGCACTCTCTTGGGATGGCGTTGTCCTTCTGGCCGCCTTCTAACTCTGCAAGGGCATAGCCGCAGACTGCACCCAGCTCATAGAGGAACTGGCCCATGAGAATGTTGGCACTGGCACGGTTTTTGTCGATCTCCGCGCCGGAATGGCCGCCTGTAAGGCCGCAGATCTTCACAGAAAGCTTTTCCCCGGATGCGTCCACACGCTGTACCGGAAGGTAAGAATTTCCGGAAACGCCGCCTGCACAGCTTACCCACAGACTGCCTTCGTTCTCAGAATCCAGGTTGATCATCCGTCTGCCCTTTAACACGCTGCAATCGAAGCCGTCTGCGCCGAGAAGTCCGATTTCTTCATCTACTGTGAAAAGGACTTCCAGTGCAGGATGGGGAAGATCTGTGCTGTCAAGAATTGCCAGCCCGTAAGCCACTGCAATTCCGTCGTCACCGCCAAGTGTGGTTCCCTCTGCAGAGAGAAAATCACCGTCTACACGAAGCTTTAAGCCGTCCTTAGTGAAATCGTGTTCTACTTCCGGGCGCTTCTCGCAGACCATGTCCATATGTCCCTGAAGGATCAGCACCGGGGCATTCTCATAGCCTGGGGTGGCTGGTTTATAGATCACCACATTGTTCATGTCGTCCTGCACGTAGTCAAAGCCGTGGTCTTTGGCGAAATTTACCAGATAATTGCTGATCTGCTTGGTATTTCCGGAGCCGTGGGGAATGGCGCAGATTTCTTCAAAATAGTGGAATACCTTTTGGGGTTCGTAGTTTTCTAATACTGGCATGTAAAATTACCTCCGTTTTTCGTTTTTGATGGAAAGTTTCGTTCTTTTTAGAATAAGATGATATAAAGCATGGGAGCGCCCATAGGCGCGGTACAGCTGATTCAAGTGAACATCGTCAACATCTATGAGGTCAATATGAAAAAAAGAATCACAATTCTCACCATATGCCTGCTTCTTGTATTTCTTCTTGCATTTCCAAAGGAAGCATTGGCGGCTGCGCGGGAGGGACTGGGGCTTTGGCTGGACACCCTGCTTCCCACTCTTCTGCCCTTTTTGATCCTGACCGGGATCCTGCTTCGCACAGATGGAATTACAAGAATTGTACAACCAATCGCGCCATTTTTCAAGGTGCTTACCGGACTTTCCGGAGAAGGAGCCTACGCCTTTCTTCTCGGCCTGCTCTGCGGCTGCCCCATGGGCGCAAAGCTTACCGCCGATCTGTATTACGCCGGGAAAATCAGCCGCCAGGAATCGGAATACCTGCTGACCTTCTGCAGTAATCCAAGTCCTGCCTTTCTTGTTACATATGTGGGCCAGATCTGTCTGGAAGGAAAAGTTCCGGTGGGATTTCTGGCCGGAATCCTGTTTCTTTCAGATATGATCTGCATGTGCTTTTTCCGCTTCCTCGTCTTTCGAAAAAAAAGCACGCCTGTTTTTGCAGACCTGGAATCCGCAGAAAACAGGGCAGCCGCACAGGGCGGCATCCTCGATTCCGTGATCATGAACAGCTTTGAAACCATGGCAAAGCTGGGCGGATACATCCTGATGTTTTCCATTATCTCCGCCTGCGTCAGCCATTTCTGGTTTCTGCCGCCTGGGGGCAAATATATTTTTCTTGGAATGATCGAAGTGACCACAGGGGTTCACGGGCTTTTGTTTTCCGGCTTTCCTTTCCGGCTGCGGATTCTTCTTGCCCTTTGCATGAGCGCCTTCGGGGGGCTTTGCATTATGGCGCAGACAAAAAGCGTACTTGGAAAGGATCTCTCCCTTCGTCCATACGCTTCTGCAAAATGCATGAACACAGCGATAACCGCTGTGCTTACAGT
>CAVJRB010000532.1:0-3604 GCA_963651655.1 bacterium
AAGGTAATCGGGGACATTAAGAAAGACTTTACAGATACTCGGGATTATTGCAATCCAGTCACATTGGAGTTTTGCAGGGGAAGAAATATTGCGGTGCGGGCAATGCAGAGCATATTGAGACTGTTTGCGCCTATGCTGTAAAGTGCTTGTAAGGAAGCCAAGAAGCATCTGCTGCATTTCAAGCAAGTAGAAGCAAGAAAGATATGCGCTTTTTAAACAGAGGGTTTTAAATATGGACAGAATATATGCAGACAATGCGGCAACAACCAAAATAAGCCGCAGGGCCATGGAAGCCATGGTTTCCTCAATGGAAAATACTTACGGGAATCCATCCAGTCTTCACCAGATTGGGATGGAGGCAAACGATGCCCTCCAAAGTGCCAGAGAGCAGATTGCCCGCTGCATTGGATGCGTTCCCAAAGAAATCTTTTTTACATCCGGCGGAACGGAGTCTGACAATCAGGCTATTTTATCTGCCGCTATGCTGGGGGCAAGAAATAACAAAAAGCATATTATTTCCACAGCCTTTGAGCACCATGCCGTGCTCCATACATTAAGACGGCTGAGGGACCAGGGCTTTGAGGTTCAGCTTCTAGAGGTAAGTGCAGAGGGAATGATTACCCCAGAGCAGGTAGAGGCGGCAATCCGCCCGGATACCTGTCTGGTGACGATTATGTCTGCCAACAATGAGATTGGTTCCATTCTTCCCATCTCCAGGATCGGGGAAATCTGCCGGGACAAAGGCGTGCTTTTTCATACAGATGCGGTACAGGCGGTGGGACACATACCGGTGAATGTGAAAGAGCAGAAGATTGACCTTCTGTCCTTTTCCGCACACAAGTTCCATGGTCCGAAAGGAATCGGCGTGCTGTATGTGAGAAGGGGAATTGAGCTTCTTAGCCTTATGGAAGGCGGCGGCCAGGAGCGGGGAAAACGCCCTGGCACGGAGAATGTTCCTGCAATTGTGGGAATGGCGGCTGCGCTGAAAGAGGAATGTGACCGGATGGAGGAGCATTCGAATAAGGTTTCCGCTCTGCGTGATCGGCTAATCCAGGGACTTGCCCGGATTCCGCACTGTATTTTAAACGGCCCGGCAGAGAATCGGCTTCCGGGAAATGTGAATTTTTGCTTTGAGGGAGTTTCCGGGGAGAGCCTTCTCCTTCTTCTGGACAGTAAGGGTATCTGTGCTTCTTCCGGTTCTGCCTGTGCTTCGGGAGCCTTGGATCCAAGCCATGTGCTGCTGGCGCTGGGAAGATCCCCGGAAATTGCCCAGGGATCCTTAAGGCTGAGCCTGGATGCGTCCAACACAGAGGAAGAAGTGGATTACATGCTGGAGGTGATTCCCCAGGTAGTGGAGCATCTTCGGGGAATGTCTGTTGACTGGCAGGAGAAAATAAGCGGAAGCAAAGAATTTCAGTTGTAAGAAAGAGGGCGGATTTGTAATCTGCCCTTGAATTTTACTATGAAAGTCCCAGATGGCATCTGTGGGAGCACCGATAGGCGACATGTCCGTTTTTGTGGAAATTTTTATGTATGGCATTTTAAGATTGCAGAAACAGACAAAAACGTGTATGATACAAAGCATAACGGATTTTTTTAGAATAGTTTATAATATTCGCGAGGTATAAATATATGGAATCAGACAACATGAAAAAGGCATTGATCGCCATGAGCGGCGGCGTGGATTCTTCAGTAGCCGCTTACCTGATGAAAGAACATGGATACGACTGCATTGGCGTAACCATGAAGCTTTTCCAGAATGAGGATGCAGGCGTCAGCCGCAAAAAAAGCTGCTGTTCCCTGGACGATGTGGAGGATGCAAGAAGCGTAGCCCACAATCTGGGAATCCCTTACTATGTTTTTAATTTTACAGCAGATTTCAAAAAGCAGGTCATGGACCGCTTTGTGGCCGCATATGAGAACGGAGCAACCCCCAACCCTTGTATTGACTGCAACCGCTACCTGAAATTTGACAGCCTGTATCACCGTGCAGAGGAGCTTGGCTGTCACTATGTGGTAACTGGCCATTACGCGAGAATCGAGCAGCGGGAGGATGGCAGATATCTTCTGAAAAAAGCGGCAGACCCGGCCAAGGATCAGAGCTATGTGCTCTATTCCCTGACCCAGGAGCAGCTGGCGCATACCATGTTCCCTCTTGGGGATATGAACAAGCACCAGACCCGTATGATCGCAGACCAGCAGAATTTCTTCAATGCAGATAAGCCGGACAGCCAGGATATCTGTTTTGTGCCGGATGGGGATTATGCAGGATTTATCCGCAGATTTACAGGAAAGGATTACCCGGCAGGAGATTTCACAGACAAGGACGGCAATGTTCTTGGCAAACATAAGGGAATCATTGGTTATACCGTGGGACAGCGAAAAGGACTTGGTATTGCAGCAGGCAAGCCGGTTTATGTGACCAAAATCTGCCCGGCAGAGAACCGTGTAATTCTTGGAGACAATGAGGATCTGTTCCATCGGGAACTGGATGTGGAGGACTTTAATTTCATCTCTTTTGACAATCCTCCGGCAGAATTTCGCGCCAAAGCCAAGGTGCGCTACCGCCAGAAGGAGCAGTGGGCAACTGTGAAAGTCACCGGAGAGAAAAGTGTGCACATTATCTTCGATGAGCCCCAGAGAGCCATCACCAAAGGACAGGCAGCCGTTTTGTATGATGGAGATGTTGTCATTGGCGGCGGCGTGATCGTGGACTGATAAAAAATAGAACGAAAGTAACTGTGAAGGTACGGAGCAGTTCCAGATTGAAATACTATAACAGTCAGGGAAGTATAAAACAGAAGTATATTTTTCCCTGGCTGTTTTTGTTTATAAAAAGTTAAGAATATATCTTCAATTTATAGATGACTAACCCTATGGAAAAATGGTACAATAATCCATATCAGTCGCAGCAGAGCATGCTTGAAAAATCGTTTCAGCAATAAGATGAGTGGATTTTGCAGAAGGTATTTTTCAAACATACTCGATCAGGCAACCGGGTAACAGCATAAAGAATTGGAGGTATATGTGGAAAAAAGAAAATTAATTGGAAGGTTCGGGACGCACTCGTCCGTACGAAAGGAAAATGCAAAAGAAAAGGCAAAGGAATCCATCAGCGCAGTGCTGCCCATTGTACTGATCGTTCTGGTGCTTGGGTTTACCATAGCGGCCCTCTCGCCCAGCATTCTGGTGGAATTTCTCATCGGATCAGTGCTGGTGATCATCGGCATGATCTTTTTCTCCATGGGCGCGGAAATGTCCATGACCCCTATGGGAGAGCATGTGGGAGGCAGTATGCTCCGCACGAAAAAATTAGGCTTTATTGTAATTCTTGGTTTTGTTCTTGGTTTTATTATTACGATTTCTGAACCGGATCTGCAGGTTCTTGCAGAACAGGTTTTTTCTGTGCCGAATATGGTGCTGATCTTATCAGTGGCATTGGGAGTTGGCGCATTTCTTGTTGTGGCATTGCTTCGCATTCTTTTTGGAATTGCGTTGCCGCCGTTGTTATTCTGTTTTTATATTCTGGTTTTTATCATTGCAATGTTCGTTCCGGAAAATTTCCTGGCAGTGGCCTTTGATTCCGGCGGGGTGACCACTGGAC
>CAVJRB010000533.1:0-13274 GCA_963651655.1 bacterium
CTTACAGAGGCAGCACAGATTGATGGAGCGAACATTTTCCAGAGAATCCGTTACGTGACGATCCCAAGCATTAAGCCAACCATTATTACAATGTCGCTTCTTGCAATTGGAAAGATTTTCAAAGGAAGTCTGGACCTGTTTTATCAGCTCATTGGAAACAACGGAGCGCTTTTCGATGCCACAGACGTAATTGATACCTATGTATTCCGATCTTTGATCACAGACGGAGATGTGGGAAAAACAGCAGCAGTTGGTTTGTATCAGTCAGTATTGTGCTTTGTGACCATTATGGTGGTAAATGGAATTATAAAAAGAACAGAACCGGATTACGCGCTGTTCTAGAAAGGAAGAATTACGATGCATACATGGAAAAGAATGTCTATAGAAGAAAAGACTTTCCGGGTAGTTGGATATACACTGATCACTATTTTTGCAATCCTGTGCCTGATCCCGTTTCTGATCATTATCGCCTCTTCCTTTTCAAGTGAAAGCTACATTATCCAGCATGGATATGGACTGATTCCGGGAGATTTCACACTGGAGAGCTATGCTTCTATTTTTAAGAACCCGGCTTCAGTATTTCGGGCTTATGGTGTGACAACAGTGGTTACAGTAGTTGGAACAGTTGGCGGTATCTTCATTAACACAATGACTGGATATGTTTTGCAGAGAAAGGACTTTCCGTGGAGAAATAAGTTCTCATTCTACTTTTTCTTCACAACACTGTTCAGCGGCGGACTGGTTCCCTGGTACATTTTGTGTATCAAATATCTAAAACTTGGAAATTCGTTATTGGCACTGATTCTGCCGACTATGGTTTCTGTGTGGAACATTTTGCTGGTAAAAGGCTTTATGGCAGGAATCCCATTCGAGATTACAGAATCAGGAAAAATTGACGGAGCAGGAGACTTCCGTATTTTTGTTCAGCTGATCCTGCCCCTTGCGAAACCCGTTATTGCCACAATCGGACTTTTTACAGCGCTGACCTACTGGAACGACTGGTACAACAGCATGCTGTTTATCACAGATGAAAAATTATACAGCCTACAGTACCTGCTGTATAAGCTGGTTGGAAGCGCTCAGGAAATGCGCCGGATCATGGATGAGACGGGAATGAATATGGATGTGGTTCCAGTTGAATCTATGAAAATGGCATTGACGGTAGTCGTAACCGGACCGATTGTTTTACTGTATCCATTTGTACAGAAATATTTTGTAAAAGGCCTGACTGTTGGAGCAGTCAAAGGCTGATGTTAATTAGGTAAACAAAAAAATTAAACTATATAAGGAAGGAAAAACGAAAATGAGAAAGTGGAAAAGAGCAGCGGCAATTGCCCTGACAGCAGCTATGGGAATGAGCACCTTTGCAGGCTGCGGACAAAAAGAAGAGACAAAAGAGGAGACCAAAACAGAAGCAAATGCAGAGGAGACAGAAGGAAATACCTTTTCTGAGGATGCAAAAGACACAGAGACTTCTTCTGCAAAAGAGTACAACGGACAGGATGTATCGGATAAGGTTGATCTTGTTATGTATGTAATCGGTGATGAGGCAGAGGACGAGCAGAAGGTTCTGGAAAAGATCAATGAGAAACTGGAAGAGAAGATTAACGCAACTTTGACAGTAAAGCATATGTCCCTCAGTGACTATTCACAGAAATATTCTCTGACAATCGCTTCCGGAGAGGCAATTGACATTATCTATGCATCCAGCTGGGCCGGATACACCACAGAAGCTACCAAGGGAGCTTTCGCAGAGGTTTCTGATGAGGTTCTGGAAAAATACATGCCGCTTACAAAAGAGAACGAGCCGGAGGTTGCATTTGAGCAGGCACAGGTTGGCGGAAAAGCATATTTCGTTCCTGCGAACAATGCAGCTGTAATCGGAAATACTGTTTTAATCCGTGGAGATCTTCGTGAGAAATACAACATTGACAAGCTGGAAAGCTTTGATGACCTTGAGAAATATTATGAAGCAGTAGCAGAAAACGAGCAGGGTGTTTTCCCATATGCAGCATCTCAGAACAACGAGCAGATGCGTATTATGATGCTGGATAACAACTACAATATCTTAGGCTTAAACGGAACAGATGACAAGCTGTTTTACTACAGAGCTGACGAAGAGGCTGGCGCAGATAATGTAGTATGGCTTTATGAGACAGATGAGTACAAAGAGTGGGCTGCAAAGATGAAGGAGTGGTCTGACAAAGGCTTCTGGTCCAAAAACGCAGTTGCAAACAACACAAGCCCGAGAGATGCTTTCACAAATGGAACAAGTGCTTCCCTGATCTGGAACCTTGGTACCTGCGGAGCGGTTGCAAGTGAAGTAGAGAAGAGCCATCCGGACTGGAAACCTGAAATTTATGATTTCAATTTGGACAAGAGAAAAATTCTTGGTTCCTATACTGGTGACGGTGCTGCTGTCCTGGCATCTTCCAAGAATCAGGAGAGAGCATTTATGGCAATCGACCTTTTGAAATTTGACGAAGAGTGCTACAACCTGGTAAGACTTGGAATCGAAGGCGAGAACTGGATCAACCCGGATGGGGAAGCTGATGCAGACGCAGACCACAAGACATGGAGAGCCGGTGACCGTGAAGCTGCTTACCCATTTGGTTCTGCACTTTCCTGGGCATTCAAGAACAGCATGTATGAAAGAGACAGAGAAGACAAGTTTGCAGATGAGGTTGAGCTTACAAAAGAGTGGAAAGCAAAACAGGAGAGTGTATCTTTAACTGGATTTACACTTGACGATTCCAGCATCAAAAATGAACTTTCCAATCTGAATAATGCAAAGACAAAATATGTACCGCTTCTGGATCTTGGCCTGGTAGAGGATGTGGATGCAACTCTTCAGGAGTTCAACGATCAGGCTGAGGCCGCTGGTCTTGAGAAGGTAAGAGATGCTTACAAAGAGCAGGTTGAAGAGTATCTGAAAAACAAAGCTGAGTAAAAAAGCAGGAGTGCAGCGGTGCTGCTGTAAATGCTGGCAGTATGAAATAAGGTGTGGCGAGAGGGTTTCGGTATGTGGAACCCTTTCGTTATATATGCCAAAATTACCAGGACGGGATATGAAAAATCTACATAGGGATATACGTTTTTTCCATTCAAAATACTTCGGGTAAATTTTATAATAAGTTATCTTTAAAGTGGGAGGAATTTATGATGAAGCTGTATGATCTGACGACAGATAATCGTCGGGAAAACATTCTGGTGGGGAGCAAAAAGCCTGTATTTGGCTGGAGAGTTGAGACGGAGAAAAGGAATGTATACCAGAAAAATTATCGGGTACAGGTCTGGAATGAACAGGGTGATTCTGTCTGGGACAGCGGAATTGTAAGTTCTCCTAAGATGACTGGAATCCGGTATGAGGGAGAGGAACTTCAGTCAGGGAAACGAATGACCTGGCATGTAAGCTGTACCTTTACCTGTGATGATGGGGAAATGGCAGCAGAGGAAGAGAGCTCTTTTGAGACTGCTTATTATAACCGGGAAGAATGGAAGGGAACGTTTATCGGAGAGACGAAAGACCAGGAATATCACCTGTACCGGAAGCTGTTTCGCCTTGAAAAAGCAGTAAAACTGGCCAAGCTTTATGTGTGCGGAATGGGGGCTTTCGAGTGCTGGATCAATGGGAAAAGAGTGTCGGATTATGTGATGGAACCAGGCTGGACAGACTTTCGGAAGACCTGTTTTTATACAGCATATGATGTGTCGGAATACTTCACAGAAGAGGAAGTTACAGAGAATGCAATTCTGGTAAAGCTGGGAGACTGCATGTTCAATGTGCCGGGAGGACGCTATGTGTATTTCGAACGTTCTTATGGAAAAGCCAAGCTTCTGTGTCAGTTGGAGCTAGTTTATGAAGATGGCAGCCGGGAATATGTGGTGACAGATGAATCCTGGAAAAGAGCCAAAAGTCCGGTTGAATTCTGCTGTATTTATGGCGGAGAAGACTTTGACGGAAGACGGTGGACAAAGGAATATCTGACATCAGATGCACCGGAAATCTGGGAAAATGCAGTATGCGTGGAGCCGCCTTTGGGCGAGCTGAAGCCAGCGCCTATGGAGCCTCTGAAGGTGAAGGAAATCTATCAGCCGGTTAGTGTGAAGGAGGTAGAGCCAGGGGTATGGCTGTATGATCTTGGGAAAAATTTCTCCGGCTGGGCAAGGATTTTTCTGAAGACCGACGGCAGCAGGGCAGGACAAAAAGTGGTGCTGAAAACTGCAGAAAAATTAGATGGAAACGGACGGATTGACCAGTCTGTAACAGGAAAAGATTACGCCTGGACATACATTTTAAACGGGGAAAAAGAACAGGAATTTGCACCGGATTTTACATATACAGGGTTCCGCTATATAGAGATGACAGGTGCTGTGCCGGGGAAAGAAATCACTTTACAGGGGGAATTTATTTATCCGAATATTGATCAGGCGGGAGATTTTTCCTGCTCAAATACCTTGTTTAATAAGATACATGAGATTGTTTTACAGGCGATCAAAAGCAACACAAAAAGCTATTTTACAGACTGTCCGCACAGAGAAAAGCTGGGCTGGCTGGAGCAGACACATCTGATTGGCCCGTCCATTATGTACAATCTGGATGTGCACAATCTGTATGAAAAAATAGAGGGAGACATGGCAGATTCCCAGCGGGAAAGCGGTCTGATCCCGGATATCTGCCCGGAATATGTCACCGATTTTGACAAGTGGCATAAGGGATTTCTGGACTCTCCGGAGTGGGGAAGCGCCTGTGTGCTGGCGCCCTGGTATACATACAAACGCTACGGAGATCTTGCACTGCTGGAAAAATATTTCCCGGTTATGAAGAAATATGTGGAATATCTTTCCTCCAAAACTCACTATGAAGTGCTTCATCACGGGCTTGGAGACTGGCTGGATATCGGTCCTTGTACACCGCATTCCCAGAACACTCCAGTTCCCGTTGTGGCAACCTGTATTTACTATTATGACCTTCAGATCATGGCAGAAATCGCAGGGCTTCTTGGGAAAAAGGAGGATGCAGAAGAGTATCAGAAAAAAATGAAGCTGGTATTCGAGGAGTACAATCTGCAGTTTCTGGATGACCAGACCGGACGCTATGCAAACGGCAGTCAGGCAGCCCAGGCCATGAGTTTGATCGTGGGGCTGGTACCGGAGGAGTATCAGGATAAAGTGGTTTCTCAGCTGAAGGATGACGTGGTGAAAAGGGGATATGCTATCACTGCCGGTGACGTAGGACATCCGTTTTTGATCGCGGCGCTGATGAAATATGGCATGTCGGATGTGCTGAACGAGATGACCAATATTACAGAGAAAACGGGATATGGTTATCAGGTAGTAAATGGGGCTACCACCCTTACAGAGGAGTGGGACGGACCAGAACCTGGAAACATTCACGGCTCCCAGAATCATTTGATGCTGGGGAGCATTGAAGAGTGGTTTTATGGGGCTCTTGGCGGAATGGAACTGGTTCGCGACGGACTGCCATTTGAGGAAATCCGTATCGTACCGCACCCGGAAAAAGGAGTTGACTGGGTAAACACATGGACCATGCATCCCTACGGAAAAATTAGCGTAAAGTGGAACCAGGAAAATGAGAAAACCAGGGTTTTCCGCACATTTGGAATCACCGGATGGACAGGAAATTATGACTGTGGGAAGCGGAAATTATGAGTATGAATTCTAAGAAAAGGCTATACAAAAAAAGCACAGAGCCTGCGCTTACAAAAGAATTATTTGAAAATCCAACCTGTGAATACAGAGGGACGCCTTTCTGGGCGTGGAACTGTAAAATCACAAAAGAGCTGATTGACAGCCAGCTGGACTGCTTTAAGAAAATGGGATTTGGCGGTGCGCATCTGCATGCCAGAACTGGTCTTGAAACAGACTATCTGGGAGCAGAATTCCTAAATCTGGTGCGTTATACAGACGAGGAAATGAAGAAGCGGAACATGCTTTGCTGGCTGTATGATGAGGATCGTTTTCCTTCCGGAGCGGCAGGGGGAATCGTCACAGAGAATGTGGATTACCGTGCCAGATATCTTCTTCTTACTCGGGAACGAAAAGAAAATATGTGTGCTTCCCGGGAAGAATTTCAAAGAGAAACAGCCAACGGAAAAAAGCCGGCCGGCTATTATGTATGTGCTTACCGTGTTTTGATCCAGGAAGGATTTCTGAAATCCTATAAAAAAATAGATGGTCTCTGCCCTTTATACAACAGTGAAAGAGAAGAACGGGAACAGGGAAAACTGTGGCTGGCTTACATGGAATTAATGCCGGAAAGCCCCTGGTTTAACGACCAGACGTACGTGGATGTACTGAATAAAAAAGCGGTAGAACGGTTTATTGAAGTGACTCATGAGCGTTATTATGAGGCACTTGGAGACGAGTTTGGAAAGTCCATTCCAGCTATTTTTACGGACGAACCGCAGATGAAAGGAAGTATGGTATTTTACAGCGAAGACTGTGAAGAGGATATTACCCTTTCCTTTACAGACGACCTGGGAGATACGTATAAAGAGAAATATGGAGTGAATCTTCTGGAGGTTGTTCCCGAACTTTTGTGGGAACTGCCAGGGGCGGCGCATGGAGCTTACAGCGTGCACAGACTGCTGTACCATGACCATCTGACGGAGCGTTTTGTGTCTGCTTACTGTGATACCATCGCAGATTGGTGTGAGGCTCATAATATTGCGATGACAGGACATTATATGTCAGAACCAACCTTATATTCCCAGACCCTGCGTCTTGGAGAAGCAATGCGCTGCTATCGGAAACAGCAGATTCCAGGCGTGGATATTCTCTGCGGAGATCCGGAATATTCCACCATCAAACAGGCTGTGAGCGTTGCCAGGCAAAAAGGCAGAGAGGGCGTGGCAAGTGAATTATATGGAGTGACCCATTGGGACTTTGATTTCAAGGGACATAAGCTGCAGGGAGACTGGCAGGCTGCGCTTGGCGTTACGGTAAGAGTTCCCCATCTGGCATTTATGTCCATGGAAGGGGAAGCGAAGCGCGACTGGCCGGCATCTATCAATTATCAGTCTCCCTGGTGGGAACAGTATTCTTATATAGAGAACTATTTTGCAAGAGTAAATACAGCACTGACCAGAGGAAAGGCTCTGGTACGGGTGGCTGTGGTGCATCCGATCGAGTCCTACTGGGCTGCATATGGAAATACAGTGCAAACGGGAGAGATTCGGGAGCAGATGGATGAAGACTTTAAAAATGTGATTCAGTGGCTGCTGTTTGGACTGGTGGATTTTGATTTCCTTTCGGAATCTTTAATGCCGGAACAATATCCGAACGGAGAACATTTGCCGTATGAAATGATTATTCTTCCAAATCTGCAGACGATTCGAAGCAGCACGCTTGCTATATTAAATACCTTTGTAAAAAATGGAGGAAGAGTTGTTTTTCTTGGCAGCATTCCGATGCTGGTTGATGGAGTCCCGGGAGATAAGGCAAGACGCTTTGCACAGAAAGCGGAGCAGATTCCGTTTCAGAGAAAGGCACTCCTGGATATTACAGAAGACTGCAGGGATATTGAAATTCGTATGCAGGACGGCAGAAGAAGCAGCAATCTGTTTTATCAGATGCGCCAGGATCATGACTGCAGATGGCTGTTTGTGTGCCATGTAAACAGAAAAAGAAACCGTGCAGATCAGGGAGAGCAGATGACCATCCGGGTTCGGGGAAGCTTTGAAATTGAGAGCTATCATGCACTTGACGGAAGCATTTGCCCAGTGGAAAGCTGTCAGCAAAAGGGCAACACAGTGGTGGTGCTGACTATGTATGGAGAGGACAGTCTGCTGTGGAAACTGGTTCCGGTAGAAGCAGAAACGACAGTTTTTTTACAGGAGAAAAAAGAGAAATCCGATGGAAGCTTTGCCATAAAAACAGGTATCAGTCATGGAACCTATGGTTTGGTGGCGGCTCCGTCACACAGTAGCGGTACTGGCATAAAGAAAAATTTACTTACTATTTATGAGCCGGAAAGTTATTTCCTGGAAGAACCAAATGTGCTGCTTCTTGATAAATGCAGCTGGAGACTGGATGAGGCAGAATGGCAGCCGGCACAGGAAATTCTCAGACTGGATAACCAGATTCGTACTATTCTTCATTTTCCGCAGCGCCAGGACGCTTACACACAGCCTTGGAGAATCAAAAATGCTTCGGAAGATCATCTGGTGGAGCTGCAGTATGAGATTGATTCAGAGGTGGATGTGGCAGATTTTGCCCTTGCCATGGAGCGGCCGGAAAAAGCTGAGATCTATTTGAATGGAAAAGCCTGTGAGCAGGCAGATGGCGGATTTTTCGTGGATTCTTTTATTAAAAAAGTACCAATGCACAATTTGAAAAAAGGAAAAAACAAGCTGCTTTTGAGAATCCCTTACGGGCGAAAAACAAATCTGGAAAACATATTTATACTGGGAGATTTTGGCGTGCAGGCTGGCGGAACATTTGCATGTATCACCAGTAAGCCATCCCATTTGTATTTCGGAGATATTACCAGACAGGGGATGCCATTTTACGGCGGAAATATTGTGTATGACATGAAGTTTGAGCTTGAGAAAAAACAAAAGATCTGTGTAAGAGTGCCGCATTTTTCAGCTCCGGTTATGCAGGTAGTGCTGGATAAAAAGCCCAGAGGACTGATCGCATTTTCGCCTCATGAGCTTGAGCTTGGGGAACAGGAAGCGGGTGTTCACAGGCTGGAAATCAGAGTATATGGAAACCGTTTTAACAGCTTCGGAACACTTCACAACAGCAATGATGAATTTAAATGGTATGGCCCGGACTCTTACAGAACCAGAGGCTCTGAATGGACAGAAGGCTGGGAATTAAGACCATTTGGAATCTTGTCGAGGGTAGAAATTCTGGAAGCTTAAGGGAATACAGCATTCATTTAGAAGCATGACAGCGAGGACAGTCGGGGGAAGAAATGATGAGAGAACAGGAACTGATATGGCTGGATACGGCAGAAAATCCAGAAGGACAGATGGAGCTGACCGTAAAGTATAAAGGGAAAAAAGGTACAGAAAATGCTGTGATTTTTCTGGAAATCAGGGATGAAAAAAACATTCTTGTGAAAGAAAAAGGTGAGTTTGAAGAAGACTATTTCAGTGTGAAAAAGGCCGTATTTGAATGCCGGGGAATGCAGTGCTGGACACCTGAGAATCCAGTTTTGTACCAGGTAAATGTGGTAATTGAACTATCCAATGAGAATAAGGAGAAGACATATATACGACGGGGACAGAAGCTGGGATTTCGTTCTCTGAAGCGGCAGGAGAAGCTGGTTTTCTGGAACCATAAGCCTGTGAAACTGCTTGGAATCTGCTACCGCGAGCCAGAGACAGAAGAAATCCTGCGCCATGATCTGGAACTGTTTAAGGCGGCACATGTTAATTTTATCCGCAGCATTTATTATCCCTTCAGTGAAAAAATGCTGGAACTGTGTGACGAAATGGGATTCTGGGTGGAAAATACAGCCCCTTTCTATGAACTGGGACAGACCAGAAAAAACATCAGTGAGCTTCCTCATATGCGGGAAGAGTTCGAGACAGCAGCACAGGAACTGCTTGCAAAAGGAAGCCATACCAGTGTGCTGATCTGGTCGCTGGGACATGACTGCGCATGGGGAACAAACTTTGGAATCATCCGTGACCATATCCGGGAACTGGATGATATTCGCCTGATGACCTTCCATTTGCCAATGTCGATTCCGGAGGAAGAACCGCAGATGGATGTGTGGCCGGTTCATGATATCGACTGGCGGCTTCCTTTTGATAAAACATATGATCAGATGGTAATTTTCCACACGCCCGGGGCAGAAAATGAGATTGGATATATGACCGCAGATGGGGATTATCCGGTACCTGTGCTTCATGAAGTGTGGTCCCCGGTAGTGTGTCATAACCGGGATGAGATTCAAAGAGATCCTGGAATCCGCGATTTCTGGGGAAAAAGCATCCGTACTTTTGTGGAAAAATCAGCTCAGACTCCAGGCTGCCTCGGCGGCGCAGTGCTGGCTGGCGTGGATGAGGACGGCAGCTTTGAAGGGCTGAAGGATTATGAGTGGGGAATTCTGGACGTGAACCATAATCCGAAGCCAGAGTACTATCATTTGAAAGAAGCGTATGGCTCTGCCGGGAAAATTTCTGGGGAATCTGTGAAAGAGACAGAAGAAATTTGGCGCAAATCACAGACGGAAATTGGTGGTGCGGATTGGAAAATCCATTGGACAGAAGTTGCTCTTTACATAGAAAATGACAAAGCTTTTTATACCTTTTCCAGAAAAAGATGCCTGATACAGGAGGCTGGAGTCATAGAAAAACAGGGCAGAAGAGTGCTGATAAAAGGCGGGCCATTCTTAAATACAGCAGGATTTTTACTTGGAAAATGGATCGGAAAAAGTCTTGAAATATGTTCTATGGATGGCGCCAAAAATGTACAGATAAAGATTACCGGAACATATGAAAATACCCTTGATATTTGCTTTTATCTCACTCTTTTTCCGAATGGAATGCTGGAAACTGCATATGAAGTGCAGAGGGTGTTCCGTCATATGCCCCACCGTGTGAAAGCGGAAATCGGTATTGCAAGCGGCGGCTTAGGAGAAAAAGGCGGGGGTTATTATGTGACAGAACCAGACCGGTTACAGGTGATTTCTCCAGAATGTAAGGTTCGATTAGAAGCTGCACCAGAACTGGCAGAGGGTGCCGTTGTGGATAACCTGGACCCGCGAATGAATTTTGTGGGTAACTGGGTAAAAATGGAAGATTACTGTGGAAATCTCAATGAATCTGAGACTTTAAGCAACACAGCGGGAGACTACCTGGAACTGAATTTTACCGGAACTGGGATTACTGTTTATGGCTCGTGGGACATTCTGTATGGAATGTGTGACGTCTATCTGGATGGCAAACTCTGGCAGAAAGATGTGAGTCAGTACCCGCGGAAAGTGGATTTCCCGGGAATGAGCAGAGGTTATGAAAAACGTTACAGGCAGGTACTGACAGAGGTACATGGACTGGAAGAAAAAGAACACACACTTCGCATAGAAATAACTGGAACAAAAGAAGTGGGAGCACAGAATACATATACTTCCATTGACTATGCAGTATTGGAAGGAAGCCGTTATACAGGCGGATTTCGAATGAATCTTGCAGTAGATTTCAATTATCCAAGAATGGTAAGAGGATGTGTTCGAAGACCTGATGTAAAGCTGATTCCAGGTGTGAGAGAGTCTTTCAGAATGCAAATGCTGTTGGAGGAAGACAGATGAATATGACCATAGATGAATTAAAAAATTATCCTATGCCAAGGGTGATTCCACTTCCGAAATGGAGTAATGCAGCTGAGAATTCAGTGATCTGTCTGGATGGAATCTGGAAGGTAACAGACAAAAAAGTTGGTGCAGTACAGCAGGTTCAGGTACCGCGAGATATGGGAATTCTTCACAGAAAAGGGCTGTCACAGCACTACACCTATGAGAGGAAAATTCAGCTTCCAAAGCGGGAAAAGGACAGCCGTATCGTCCTGAAATTCCAGGGGATCAATGGCTTTGCCACCGTTTATGTAGATGGAAAACAGGTGGCATATCATGAAAACGGATTTATCACATGGAATGTGGACATTGCGGAGGAAGTATGTGGAAAACAGGCGTTTTCGCTTGCCATTGATGTGGATGAAGAGGCAGATATTGTCAGTGCATACAGCCATGGCGGAATGCTTCACAGCAACTGGCTGTATGTGCTGCCGGAAGTTTATGTGAATGCGCTTTATCTGTCACCGCTGTTTGACGAAGATATGGAAACCTGCAGCCTGCGGGTGGATATGGATCTGGCGGATGGTCAGTTTACCGATGCAGCTGTATATAAAGCAGAGTTTGTTTTATACGATCCAAATGGTATAAAAATAAAGGAGAAATCCCTGCTTTTAGACAATAAAATAAAAGGCTATTACACGGATCAGCTGCACATAGACAACCCGGTTCTCTGGGATGCAGAGCACCCAAGGCTATATAGATTTGAACTTACATTATATAAATTAGATGCTGGTTCCGGCACATGGAAACCACTGGAAAAGGCAGAAAAAAAGGTGGGCCTCAGAAAGCTGGACCGCAAAGGCAACCGCCTTTTCGTAAACCATAAGGAAGTAAAATTACGGGGTGTATGCCGTCATGAGATCAGTCCAAGAAACGGCCGTGCGCTGACCAATGAACTGATCGAGCAGGATGTGGCACTGTTTAAAGAAGCAAATTGCAACTATATCCGAACCTCCCATTATCCGCCTAGTGAGTATTTCCTGGAGCAATGTGACGAGCATGGAATCTATGTGGAGGACGAGCTGGCACTGGCATTTATTGCAAGATCCCTGCCTTATACGCAGCGTGATCCCAAGGAAACGAACCGCTATCTCAGCCATTTTGCAGAGACAATGGCAAGGGATTACAATCATCCCTGTGTGATTATCTGGTCCCTTTGCAACGAGTCCTTTGGAGGTCATAATTTTGATCTTTTGAACCGATTTGCACACCTGAAAGATCCTACCAGAATGACCAAATTCAGTTATCCCATGACCATTCGGGAAGAGCATGAAATGCCGGATATCTGGAGCATTCATTATTCAGAATACAATGCTGACCTGGCAGGAAAAAAGGACAACTTAAGCGTAGGCGGCGCGCCTGGAAAGGATATGCCAGTCCTTCATGATGAGTATGTACATGTGGCGTGCTACAATCGTGAGGAGATGCGAAGAGATCCAAATATCAGAAGCTACTGGGGGGAAAGCATCCGTATTTTCTGGGACAATGTCTGGAATACAGAGGGCGCTCTTGGAGGTGCAATCTGGGCTGGAATTGATGAAACGGATCTTTATGATGGCGGAAACGGACAGATGGAGTGGGGAATCATTGATGTCTGGAGAAGAAAAAAGCCGGAATTCTACATGACGAGAAAAGCATATTCCCCGATTAAAATCATTCACAGCGAGGTAAAGGCTCAGGAGAAAAAAGTCCTGCTGATCATAGAAAATCGTTTCTGTCACACGGATTTGAATGAGGTAAAGGTGCGGTGGAAGTGCGGAAATGAGAATGGTATCTGGCAACTGCCAAAGTGTATTCCAGGAAAGGTAATTAAGGTTTTGCTGCCGCTGGAAAATGCAGATGATCAGTCTCCTGTGACCCTGGAATTCCTGGACGGAAGTGACTGCCAAGTGGATGAAATGAAGGTATTTTCTAGAAATTATGTGGAAGCGCCGCTGTTTGCATC
>CAVJRB010000534.1:0-3323 GCA_963651655.1 bacterium
CTGTAGATGATATCCAGAGTTTCGATGACTTAAAGAAGGTAGCAGAAGACATCACAGCAAGAAAAGACGAACTTGGATTTGCAGCATTTACTTCTGCAGGTATGGATGATTCTTCTGACTGGAGATTTAAGACACACCTTTCAAATCTTCCAATCTATTTTGAGTATCAGGATGAGAACGAAACAAGCACAGATGCGATCAAGGGAACCTATCTTGACAACTACAAGAACATCTTTGATCTTTACATCAACAACTCAACCTGTGATCCTAAGGAACTTGCAAGCAAGACCGGTGATGACTCAGAGAGTGAATTCATCAACGGTGAAGCAGTATTCTTCCAGAATGGTTCTTGGGAGTACGGCAATGTTGTAGGTGATGACAAGTTATCTGCTGATGATGTTACCATGATTCCAATCTACATTGGTGTTGGCGACGAAGCAAATCAGGGACTTTGCACAGGTACAGAGAACTACTGGTGTGTAAACAGTGCCGCTGATGAAAAAGACATCCAGGCAACACTTGACTTCATGAACTGGTGCGTAACTTCTGACGAGGGAACAAAAGCTATGGCAGAAGACATGGGCTTCACAATTCCTTTCAAAACAGCAGAAGAGTCCAGCAACGTATTTGTAAAACAGGATCAGGCTTACACAGAAGCTGGTCTTACTCCAGTATCATGGAACTTCACAACAATGCCATCTGAAGAGTGGAAAAATGGTGTTGGTACTGCACTTACATTATATGCAGCAGGAACTGGCTCCTGGGATGATGTTGTATCTGCATTCGTTGACGGCTGGGCAACAGAGAAAGCTCTTTCTGAATAATATAGAAATGGTGAACAGGGTGGGGAGGCAGTAAGCTGGCCTCCCCGTTTTATTGGAAATGCCAAAACAGCTTTTCAAACGGTGTCGTATAGGAAAAAGGAGGAGCAAAGATGGTAGGAAAATCTTTGAAAAAATGGTGGCCTGTATTTGTACTGCCAACACTGGCAGCATTTATCATCGGCTTTCTGTGGCCGTTTATCTGGGGAATTTACCTTTCATTCTGTAAATTCACCACTGTAAAAGACGTAGTATGGGTTGGCCTTGCCAACTATAAGAAAATTCTCATCGGCGGTGACTTCAGCCACGCATTCTGGCTGACCGTTGTATTCGCATTTGTGTCAAGTATTCTGATCAACGTGCTGGCATTTGCCATTGCACTGGCTCTTACAAAGGGCTTCAAAGGTACCAATGTATTCCGTACCGTATTCTTTATGCCGAACCTGATCGGCGGTATTGTACTTGGTTATATCTGGCAGACACTGTTAAACGGTCTGCTTTCCATGTGGGGACAGCCACTTCTGAAACTGTCCGCAACCAATGGCTTTATTGGAATGATCGTCCTTCTTCTGTGGCAGCAGATCGGATATATGATGATCATTTATGTAGCTGGTCTGAATAACGTATCTCCGGATCTTATTGAGGCAGCACAGATCGATGGCGCAACAGCAACACAGATCCTGTTTAAGATCAAGATTCCAATGATTATGCCATCTGTTACAATTTGTACATTCCTTACTCTTACAAACGGATTCAAGATGTTCGACCAGAACCTTTCCCTTACAGGAGGAGATCCTGGAAAGCAGTCACAGCTGCTGGCTCTGAACATTTACGATACATTCTATGGACGAAGCGGCCCTCAGTGGAAGGGTATCGGCCAGGCAAAAGCAGTTGTATTCTTTGTGCTGGTTGTTGTGATCGCCCTGATCCAGCTTCGTGCAACATCATCTAAGGAGGTGCAGGCATAATGGCTGATAAGAAAAAAAGTATTATCCCGACCATAATCCTTACCATTATTTCAATTATCTGGATCTACCCGATTGTTATGATCCTTTTCAACTCCCTGAAGGTAGAATCCGCGATCACCACTTCCGGCGTTTTCCAGCTTCCTACAGCTGAGACATGGAACGGAATCCAGAACTTTGTTGCCAGCGTCACACAGATGGACTTCCTGAAATCCTTCTGGTACAGCCTTGTGATCTCTGTAATGTCCGTTGTGCTGATCCTGCTTTGCTGCTCCATGTGCGCATGGTACATCGTTCGCGTAAACGGAACTCTTTCCAAGATCCTGTATTACCTTTGCGTATTCAGTATGGTTGTTCCTTTCCAGATGGTTATGTTCACCCTGGCAAAAACAGCTGATACACTGCGTCTGAACAGCCCATACACCATCTGCATTGTTTACCTTGGATTTGGTGCCGGACTTGCAGTATTTATGTTTACAGGATTTGTAAAAGGAAGCCCTCTTGAAATCGAGGAAGCTGCCATGATTGATGGCTGCAGCCCGCTTCAGGTTTACTTCAAGATCCTGATCCCAATCCTGAAACCAACCATTATTTCTACCGCGATCCTGGAGCTGATGTGGGTATGGAACGATTATCTTCTTCCAACACTGGTTCTGGATATCAAGAAATACAAAACCATTCCAATGGCAATTCAGTATTTCCGCGGAAGCTATGGCCATGTACAGATGGGTCCAATGATGGCAAGTATTATGATCGATATTATCCCGATCATTGTTGTTTATCTGGTATGCCAGAAGTACATTATTGAAGGTGTTGTTGCCGGAGCTGTAAAAGGCTGATCCTGGCTTTGTGGAAACAAACGATTTTTTCATATGATTTTCGGGAAGAATTCTCTTTTCAATATGACACCAGAATGGTAAAATAAAGATAGTTCTTTGCAGAAATGCAGAGGGCTATCTTTATCTATATAGACGAACAGCAAGCAAGTAATTGAGATCGGAGTAGATATATATGTACAGAGTTTTAATTACCGACGATGAGAAAATCGAGCGCGAGGGAATTAAATTCCTTCTTTCCATGGAAGAAGGGGAATATGAGATCCAGGAGGCATCCAACGGCAGACAGGCGCTGAACATTCTGCACAGCCAGGAGATTGATTTTCTTCTTACAGATATTAAGATGCCTCATATGGATGGCTTAGAGCTGGCTGCCAGGGCAAGCGAAGAGAATCCGGACCTTCCCATTGTAATCTTCAGCGGCTACAGCGATTTTGCTTTTGCCCAGGAGGCTATGCGCTACGGGGTGAAGGATTATGTGTTAAAGCCTGTAGATCCGGATACTTTCCACAAGACCATCAGCAAGGTGAAGGCGGAGATCTCCAGCGCCCAGACCCAGAAGCAGAAGGCTGAGAAAGAAAAGACCTTCCTTCTTCAGTATTTTTTGCAGTCCTATCTGTATTCCGGCAATGAGGATGTGCTGAAAAAGGCCGGGGACATTCTGGATGCATCCAGCTGGGAGCAGTGGCACTGCGCCATTC
>CAVJRB010000535.1:0-2633 GCA_963651655.1 bacterium
GTATTCTGGAAGCTACTTCCACAGGCCCTATGTCTCCTCAGAGCGGAATGCTTGGAATGTCTGCCGGAAATCAGGACGGAACGGACAACAACTGCCAGAACCTGAATATCTGGACACCTGGCATTTCAGACGGTAAAAAAAGAGCCGTTATGGTCTGGCTCCACGGCGGCGGATTCTCTACAGGATCTGCCAATGAACAGCAGTATAACGGCGAAGATTTAAGCAAAAGTGGGGATGTGGTGGTTGTCTCTGTGAATCATCGCCTTGGAGCTGCAGGTTTTCTGGATCTTTCTGCATATGATGAGAAATACAAGTATTCTGGAAATGCGGGAGTGACAGACATTGTAAAAGCCCTGGAATGGATTCATGAAAACATTGAGGCCTTTGGCGGTGACCCGGATAATGTAACCTTATTTGGTCAGTCTGGCGGCGGAGCAAAGGTTCTTGCCATGATGACCTCCCCTTATGCAAAAGGCTTATTTAAAAGAGGCATTGTAGAGAGCGGTGCCACAGAGACCATGGGTGTTACCTTTGCCAGCCAGGAATCCAGCACCTATCTTACCGAAAGAATTTTGGATAATCTCGGAATTAACGCAGACCAGCTGGATCAGCTGCAGACTATGGACTGGAGCAAGCTGGAGGATGCAGCACAGGAAGCACTGCAGGAAACCGCTGATAAATTCCAGATTCCGGCTCCATTAAGCAGCGGTTATGCAATGGAATGGGGACCAGTTGTAGATGGCGATTATATGCCGTCTAACCCGGTAACCGATGATTCTTTTGCGGAAAATGGAAAAGATGTGGAGCTGCTGATCGGAAGCAATCTGAACGAATGGACCGGAATGATGGGCGGTGATCAGGGAACCTTAAGTGAGGAAGAAATCCAGGCTTTTAAAGAGGCCTATCCGGATGAAGATGAGAAAAATGCAAACAAAGTGGATACTCTGATCAGACTTCCTATGCTGAAGATCATGTCCCATAAGGCAGACCAGAATGGCGCAAATGTTTACGCCTACGTATTTACCTGGGACAAATCTCCAATGGGTGCTTATCACGGAGCGGAAATTCCATTTGTGTTTGACCATAAGCAAAGTGACAGTACTGCCCAGAAATTTGCCGACCAGGTCAGCCAGGCATGGGTAAACTTTGCCAAGACCGGAGTGCCCTCAGCAGACGGACTTCCAGACTGGGAGCCCTACACCCGGGAAACAGGAGCCACTATGATTCTGGATGAAACCTCAACGCTGGTCTACGGACATGACCGTACACTAATGAGCCTGCTTGCGCCAGATTATGAATATTAAATAAAAGATTGAGGGAAAAGCCTTATCGTACTGTCTGCGATAAGGCTTTTTGCTGTTATCATTCAAGGCATTTCATCCAGATATAACCTAAAGGTTTATACTGCATAACAAAACGAGACTTCTGTTTATCACTTTCATTTTATATAATAAAATCACAGAAAGATAAATGGCCGTTTATCCTGAATACAAGAGAACAGGAGAGAAAAAGAAAATGCTGGAACTTAACTGGAGTGACGTTATAAGCACTCTTACCCAGATCAAATGGTATCTGATCGCAATCGGTATTATTATAGGCGTTGCAGTCATTGCCATGATCGCATGCTTAAAGCTTGCAAAAACAAAGAAATACATAATCCGTACCCAGGCTTTTGTAGCCATGATTGTAGGCGTTGCGATTGTAGTAAACCTGATCTGTACGGGACCGCTGTACACCTTGCTTTCCCTTGCATCCGGCACAGGCGTGCTGACAGAGGAAAGTATTTCAACGGCAGAACAGCTTGCACAGGAAATTGCAGAAGAGGGTATTGTCCTTCTGAAAAATGAGGACAGGGTACTTCCTTTAACAGATGACAAAAATCTGAATGTATTTGGCTGGGCATCCACAAATCCCTGCTATGGCGGAACCGGATCCGGAGCCCTCAATGACAATTATCACATTGTAGATCTTCTGGAAGGCCTGTCAAATGCAGGTTTCAAAACCAACACAGAGCTTTCTGATTTCTATAAGAGCTACAGAGAAGACCGTCCGGTGATCGGAATGTTCGATCAGGATTGGACACTTCCGGAGCCACCGGTATCTCAGTATTCTGACAGCCTGATCGAAGATGCAAAAGAATTTTCCGGAAATGCACTGATCGTTCTCACCCGTGCAGGCGGAGAGCAGACAGACCTTCCAAGAGACGTATCTTCTGTAACTTATACCAACAACTCAGAAGACTATGAGGATTTCCCGGAAGGAACCCATTACCTGGAGCCAAGCCAGAGCGAAAAAGATATGATTGACCTTGTTTGCCAGAACTTTGACAATGTTATCCTGGTTTACAATGGTGCAAACACAATGGAACTGAACATTGCAGATGAATACGATCAGATCAAAAGTGTGATCTGGTGCCCTGGAACCGGCCAGAACGGATTCAACGCATTAGGCGAGATCCTTTCCGGAGATATCAATCCATCTGCAAAAACAGCAGATACCTTTGTAAAAGACCTGACAGCAGCTCCAAGCTGGAACAACTTTGGTGATTTCCAGTATGACAATATGGACGAGTTCAAAATCTCTGACAGCGATCCATATGTACCTGGAACTGTACCGCACTTTGTAAACTATAC
>CAVJRB010000536.1:0-3135 GCA_963651655.1 bacterium
TGCTGCTGCCACCAGGCAGTCATCGTCTACGATTATGATTTTCATTCAAATGTCCTTCCATGCTGTATTTTTGCGAACCACTCACTTGGGAATGGTGATAAAGATCCGAAAGCCCTTTCTGGTGGAAATCTGCAAAGTTCCGCCAAGGGCCTTCACCCGGTCCTTCATATTCAGAATGCCGATTCCCGCATTTCCCGGATCATACACGGCATCGGTCCCGTTATCCTCCACGCACATCTGGTAGAGAGCAGGATGCTCCCGCAGGATCAGCTGCACCCTTGTGGCATTGCTGTGCTTCATAATATTGGCAAAGGCTTCCTTGGTAATGCTGATAAAGCAGTATTTCACTTCCCGTGGGATTTCCCGCGTCATGTCGTAAGTCAGCTCTGCCTGGCAAAAAGTAAAGTCCCGCACAAGCCCTTCCTCTGCTTCTCTTAAATTCACAGCTTCATCATGAAGGTCATGGACGCTGCTTCTGATGCTGTTCATGGCAAAATTCAGGGAGTCCTCCAGATTTTCAAGAAGAGCTGCAAGCCCGGCTTCTTTATTCATGGTCCTGGCTGCCCCAAGCATGAGAATGGACCGGGAAAGCACATGGCCTACATTATCGTGGATCTCTCTTGCAATACGGTTTCGCTCCTTTAAGGTGGCGTTATAGATCTCATAGTCCTGTTTTTCCAGGAGGGCCTTATTTTTCTGGGAAAGAAGAAGGTCACGCTCCCTGGAATCGTCCCTGGTTCTTTTTAGCTCTTCTTCCAGGCATCTGCACTTTCTTGTGTTTCTTTCCATAAAAAAGGCAAACAAAAGGCCAAGGCTTCCTGCTGCCGCAAAAAACAGGCCGTTTTCCCAGCTTCCCATAGTCCGGCACACCAAAAGCGCCCAGGCTCCCAGGGCCAGAAGGGGCATTTTTTCATAGAAGAAAAGATAAAAAAGGCAGGGATAAAAGAAAAACATTTCCGGGATCACAAGAGCCAGAAGTCCCATTCCTGCGCCAAGAACTATACAGATCCATTTTTTCCCCAGGGCATAAGTACTGCACACCAGAATCACCGTGCACAAAAACGCGATCAGAAATCCTGCATCCGGCAGACGGTAAAACAGCCGCAAAAAGCTCAAAAGCACAAGCAGTCCGCAGTCTGTGAAGTATCCCATTTTACCACCTTCTTTTTTCTTATTTTGCGTCAGGCTTTTGTTCATTATAGTATACAGATGCCTGCTCGTAAAGAAACTTCTGGCATTTTATGACATTTGTCATGTGAAGGCTGTGACATCCGGCACTTGGACATTCTGGCCTTTTCTTTTATACTGATAGTATCGTAAGAACGAGGAGGAAAATGATGTCAGAGAATATTGTTCAGATTGAAAATCTGGTAAAAAGATATGGAGACTTAGTAGCCCTTGACCACCTGAATTTAAAAATTGCAGAGGGCGAAATTTTCGGCCTGCTCGGACCAAACGGCTCCGGCAAGACCACAGCCATCAACTGCATGCTTTCCCTTTTGAAATATGATAAGGGAACCATCCAGATTTTTGGTGAAGATATGCGGCCGGATAATTATAAAGTAAAACAGCAGATTGGAATCGTTCTGCAGAATGTAGCTGTTTTTGATGAGCTGACCGTTTATGAAAATATTGACTATTTCTGCGGGCTTTATATCCCGGACAAGAAAAAAAGGAAGGCCCTTGTGGAGGAAGCCATCGCCTTTGCAGGCCTTGACGATTACCGCAAAATGCACCCGAAAAAGCTCTCAGGAGGACTGCTGCGCCGTCTCAACATTGCCTGCGGAATCGCCCACAAGCCCCGTCTGATCATTATGGATGAGCCAACGGTAGCCGTTGACCCCCAAAGCCGCAACAAAATCCTGGAAGGCATCAAAAAGCTGAATGAACAGGGTTCCACCATTATTTACACCTCCCATTATATGGAAGAGGTGGAACAGATCTGCACCAGAATCGCCATTATGGATCACGGCCATGTGATTGCCTCCGGCACCAAGGAGGAACTGAAAAAAATGATCAAAACCGGGGAAACCATTACCATAGAGGCCCTTCCCCTCACGGAAAAAAATCTGGAAGAAATCCGGACTCTTCCCCATGTTTTTGACCTGCACTATGAGGACCAGGTTCTCACCGTCCGCTGTACAGGAGCCAGACACAACCTGATCCGGCTTTTGAATTACCTGCAAAGCCAGGATATCACATTCGGCCAGGTTTCCTCTGAGCTTCCCACCTTAAATGACGTCTTTCTGGAAATCACCGGAAAACAGCTCAGAGACTAGGGAGGATCCTTTATGCTGCACTTAATCAAATATAATCTTCTTGTAAAGCTGAAAAATTTCGGCACCACCTTCTGGCCCCTTGTGTTTCCCATTCTTCTGGGAACCATGTTTTACTTCGCCTTCGGAAACATTAACGATGCAGATTTCGAGACGGTATCCGTAGCTGTTGTCCGCCAGGAAAAGACAGATACGTTGTTTCTGATGTTTCTGGGCCAGGTGGAAAACAACGCAGACCAGCTGATCTCCGCAAAGGAGCTGACCTACGATGAGGCATGCAGCCAGCTGGAAAACGAGCAGATCTCCGGTATTTATGTGGTTGGGGAAACACCTTCCCTTACCGTTTCTGCAAGCGGCATTCCCCAAAGTATCCTGCAGTCCGTTCTTTCCAGCTACGAAACCGGCAAAACCACCATCCGCACCATCATGCGCACCCATCCTTCCGGCCTATGGGCAGGGATCCGGCAGATGCTGAACCGTCAGGAGCTTCTTACAGAGGTTTCCCTTGGCGGACGGACCATCAACGGAAACGCCCAGTTTTTCTATGCGCTGATCGCAATGGCGTGCCTGTACGGATGTTTTATCGGGTTTGGTTCTGCGGTAAGCCTGCAGGCCAACATCACAGCCCTGGCTGCAAGGCGCTGCGTCACGCCCACACACAAGCTGAAGCTGATCCTTTCCGAGCAGATTTCTGCCTTTTTACTGGGATACTTTGATGTGATCGTGCTGCTTCTCTATCTTCGCTATATTCTGAAGCTGGATTTCCAGGGACAGATGGGGCGGATGCTTCTGATCTCCTTCCTTGGTTCCCTGATCGGCGTTTCCATGGGTATTTTCGTGGGAAGCTTCGGAAAAATGA
>CAVJRB010000537.1:0-3552 GCA_963651655.1 bacterium
TTGGTGGTGTTCACCCGAAGTCCGTAGGTGCGGGGCTGATCGTAAGCCTGAAGAAAGGCATCATAATCATCTTGCAGCATATCTTTCATTCTGTCCAGAAACGCCTGGGGCAGAACCAATGATCTATCTGAATCCATAAGGTTTCTCCTTGTATTTTTTTTATCAAAATAATAAAATGGAGGATTGCGGGAGCAGTGTAGCTGCAAAGCAATCCGAGACGTCAAATAAGTATCAAAAGTAGTATACTGGATGCCCCAGGGAAAGTCAAACATGGCAGTGCAGGACATCCTCTCTTTTTTTCGTACAGGATTTCTGCAAAATTACATTCCAAGAATGTGAATTTAGTGCTATACTGAAAAAGTATTTGAAAAAATTTCCATCATAAAAAATGGAGGCATAACAAAATGTCAGTAGATAAAGTAAAAAAATACTTCGCAGGATACGGCATGGAATCCCGTGTGCTGGAATTTGATGTGTCGAGTGCGACAGTGGAGCTTGCCGCTGCGGCTTTAAACTGTGAGCCGGGACGCATTGCAAAGACCCTTTCCTTCCTGGTTGGGGAACAGCCCATTCTGATCGTATCTGCAGGAGATGTGAAAATTGACAATGCAAAATACAAAGCCACATTCGGCAAAAAAGCGAAAATGCTCACCCAGGAGCAAGTAACCGAGCTGATCGGACATGCGGTGGGCGGTGTTTGCCCATTTGCCATAAATCCAGGCGTGGATGTTTACCTGGATGCTTCCCTGAAAAAATATGAAACAGTATTTCCGGCATGCGGAAGCAGCAACAGTGCCATTGAACTGACCATTCCCGAAATGGAAAAATATTCCGGATACAAGGAATGGGTAGATGTATGCAAGCCACGGTAATTCCAGTCTGGCAATGTAAAGAATATGGAACGATATCTTGAGCTAACTGTCAATAGCGCGGGCAAAGTAGGAGAAATTCTCCGCAGGCAGGCGGGACTGACCAAAAAACAGATCAGCCAGATGAAATTCCGCCCCGGCGGCATTCAGAAAAACGGAACACAGTGCCGGGTGACGGAAAATGCTGTCTGTGGGGATGTGATTCGAATTTGCCTGGAAACCAGTGGGACTGACTCCGCACAGTTAAAGACGCCGAAGTTCTTGCAAATCCAAGCTGAGGAAACGAGGAAGCGAAATAATACTTCGGATGGTTATGCAGATTTTGGAGTAGAGTGCAGAGGGAAAAACGAGAGTATTTCTGATTTGAGGTCTGATAGCAAGACGGAATGCAGTGAGAGGAAAAATGCAGTTTCGAATTTTAAGTGTGGCTTTCCTGACTTAGAGATTTTGTATGAGGATCAGGATGTTCTCGCAGTCAATAAACCAGCTGGCATGGTAACCCACCCATCTGGAATCCACTACCAGGACAGCCTGTCCAATCAGATTGCCGAATATTTCCGCAGCAAAGGGGAAGAAACCCGCATTCGTTCCATTGGCCGCCTGGACAAGGAAACCTCCGGTATCCTGCTTTTTGCCAGAAACCAGATCAGCGCCGCCAGGCTGCAGAAGCAGCGGGAAGAGGGAAGGCTGCAGAAAACATATCTGGCAGTGGTGGAAGGGATCTTTGAGGATAAAATCTGGAAAACTTCTTTGCAGGAAATTCCCATAATTATGGAAAAAGGTAAGGCATTAGAGCAAAATGCTTTACTGGAAAAGAACGGAAACAGAGAAAATACAAGAGAAATAGAGACAGGTGATTTAACGAAAGAGAAGTGGAAGAAAATTTCCATCCCCCTTGCCCCAGATCCGGAGAATCCTCTAAAAGTGGTACTTTCCCCAGAGGGAACTCTTCCCGGAAGCAAGAACGCAGTGACTTATTACCAGGTTCTGGAAAGCTATGCGAATGCCTCACTTATCCAGCTTCACCTGGAAACCGGGCGCACCCACCAGATCCGTGTGCACATGGCAGGCACCGGGCATCCCCTTCTTGGCGATATCCTGTACAACAAAAGTCAGGCCCAAACAGGGAAAGCAGCAGCTTACGGGAATCCTTTTACAAGAGCGGCACTTCATGCATGGAAGCTTGAATTTTACCACCCATTTACGGAAAACAAAATCCTGCTGGAAGCTCCGTTTCCCCCAGATTTTGAAAGCTTTTTTGGGAAAAAGCCTGTATAGAACGTACAGCAAAGAAAATCCTGCGTAATACGCTGGAAAATAAAAAAATGCAATATAGAAGGTGTGCTGCAGCATTTTGTCATTTCGCAAAGTAAAACGCGCTGCAGGAACACCTGAAAACACAACAGCAAGAAAGGAAAGATGAAACGTATGGGAAAGAAAAAAAGATGGATGGCAGCAGTCCTGTGCCTGGCCATGCTGGTGACAGCGGCTGTACCATCTACAGTAAATGCAGCAACCGAGAAATTCACAGAGAAGAAAGTAGTAGTCCTGGATCCGGGACATGGAGGATATGATTCCGGTGCTGTCGAAGTGCATAATGGACAGCAGTACATAGAGGCAGAAATTAACTGGAAAATTGCCAGATACACCATGCAGGAGCTGCAGAAATATCCAAATATAGAAGTGCATATGACCAGAAACAACCAGAATCAGTTTGTAGGTCTGGTAGACAGAGTTCTGATTGCCAAGAGTTATCAGGCAGACCTTCTGGTAAGCCAGCATATCAACTCTGCTGACACTCCTTATGCCAAAGGTGCTTCCGTGCTGGTTTCCAGCGGAACCTACCGTCCGTACCTGGCAGAAAAAGAAAAGCTGTTTGGCAGTTATGTTATAGATGAACTGGGCAAACTGGGAATTTCCAAACGTTTTTCAGCCCAGGGAGGAATGGAATACCGCTTAAGCGGAGACGGAAGTACATATCCAAATGGTGCCAGAAGAGATTATTATGCTATTGTAGCACAGAGCGTGCAGCAGGATCTGCCAGGTGTCATCATTGAACATGCTTTTGTCAGCAGTCCATCTGATGCCTATAATTTTTTCCGTACCAACAGCCAGCTGAAAAAGTTGGGACAGGCAGATGCCAGAGCCATTGTCCGTTACTTCAACAGAATAAGGTCTCAGGAGCAGAGCAAAGATAGCTCTGATATGGTTACTTCCAATCAGAAGAATGGCTGGAAAAAAGCCGGCAGCAATATGCGCTACTATATCAACGGGGTAAGACAGAAAAACCGGGTACTTCATCTAAAAGATGGCACCTACTATGTAGACAAAAACGGAAACCGGGCATATGGCTGGAAAACCATAAATGGAAACTGCTATTTCTTTGATAAGAGAAACGATGGAAAAGCCAGTGTAGGCTGGCTGACAAGACCAAGCGGTGTTTTTTGTTTTAACGCAAATGGCGTCAGATATGAAAACACGCAGTTGATTTCTTCCAGCGGAAAAATATACATCATTGGTTCCGATGGAAAAAGATGCTCCGGCTGGACCAACTATCGTGGGGAAAGATATTACGTAAATAATAAAGGCTATGCACACACAGGATGGCTTCGAAGGGGCAGTAAATGGTACTACTTTGACAAAAAGACAGGAGACATGTACAGAAACCGCACTGTGAAAATGG
>CAVJRB010000538.1:0-2894 GCA_963651655.1 bacterium
GTGCAATGTGATCATTGAGGAACTGGATGGAATCAAAAAAGAGTACGGCACAAAGAGACGCACCGTAATCGAGAATGCAGAGGAAGCTGTATACGAAGAGAAGAAAATGGAAGAGACAGAGGTCTGCTTTCTTATGGACCGCTTCGGCTATATGCGTGTTATTGACAAGAATGCCTATGAGCGCAACAAAGAGGCAGCCCATGCGGAGAACAAATTCGTATTTACCTGCATGAATACAGATAAGATCTGTATTTTCACAGATATGGGACGGATGCATTCCATTAAGGTTGTGGATATTCCGCTGGTGCGATTCCGGGATAAGGGAACTCCGGTTGATAATTTAAGTAACTATGACAGCACCCAGGAGCAGATCCTTTATGTGGCTCCTGTGGGACAGGTGAAGCTTTCCAGCCTTCTGTTTGTCACAAAGACTTCCATGTGCAAGCTTGTGGCTGGAAGTGAATTTGATGTTTCCAAGAGAACCATTGCTTCCACAAAGCTTGGGGAAGAGGATGCGCTGATCTTTGTAGGACCTGCAGATGAGATGGAGCAGATCGTTTTCCAGAGCCAGGGCGGCTATTTCCTTCGCATCCTGAAAAACGATGTATCTGCAATGAAGAAAACCTCCGTGGGTGTAAGAGGCATGAAGCTTGCAGAAGGGGATGTGCTGGAGCATGCTTACCTCATCGAGCCCCGCCAGGAATACACCATCACCTATCACGACAAGCCTTACTCTCTGAATAAGGTAAAGCTTGCCAAGCGTGACACCAAGGGCACAAAACCCAGAATTTGAAAATAGCCCTTGCAATTTGGATATAAAGGTGTTAGAATGAAGAAAATCAGAACTTGTTGACAGAGGAGTGGGCGTGAGCCCACTCCTTTTGCTGATAAGGATCGCTGTGCGGCACGAAAAGCGTTACTGGTCAGGAGTGAACAGTAATGTTTGCTGCGGCCTACAGCCACTGACATGGAAAGGCAGGTGGGAAAAATGAGCAGAAAAGAAGAGTACGAACAGAAAGCAGAAGCAATGCTGGCCCCCATCGTTGAGAGCAATGGATTCGAGCTGGTAGATGTAGAGTATGTGAAGGAAGCAGGAACCTGGTACCTGAGAGGCTACATTGACAAACCCGGCGGAATCACAGTGAATGACTGCGAGACAGTAAGCAGAGCTTTCAGCGACAAGCTGGACGAGGATGATTTCATCGAAGACAGCTACATTATGGAGATCAGCTCTCCGGGACTTGACAGACCGCTGAAGAAAGAAAAGGATTTTGCCAGAAGCATTGGCAAACTGGTAGAAATCAGAACCTACCGGCCAATCGAAAAGCAAAAAGAATTTTGCGGTGAACTAACAGCATATGATAATAACAGTGTGACCATCGACGAGGAAGGAACTCCCCGCACCTTTGACAAAAAGGACATTGCACTGGTACGTCTGGCAATTGATTTCTAAAAGGACATGCCGCCCGGCGGCAGTCTGATGAGCGATTAAACTGGAAAGCAAAAAGGAGGAAATAAGAAAAATGAACAAGGAGTTAATGGGTGCTCTGGATGAACTGGAACGCGACAAAAACATCAGCAAGGAAACCCTGCTGGATGCCATCGAACAGTCCCTGATCCAGGCATACAAGAATCATTTTGGAAAAGCTGACAATGTACACGTAACCATCAACAGAGAGACCGGTGATTTCAGCGTCTTTGCAGACCGTACCGTTGTAGAGTTTGTAGACGATCCTGCAGAAGAGATTTCCCTGGTGGAAGCACAGAAGCAGAACACCAACGCTGAGATCGGCGACATTATTAAGGTTCCGATCCATTCTGACAAATTTGGCCGTATCGCCACACAGAATGCGAAGAACGTTATCCTTCAGAAGATCCGCGAGGAAGAGCGCAAGGTTCTCTTTGACCAGTACCATGGCAATGAGAAAGAGGTTGTAACCGGTATCGTGCAGCGTGTGGTTGGACACAATGTGAGCGTAAACCTTGGAAAGGCAGACGCTATCCTTGGTGAGAACGAGCAGGTAAAGGGTGAGACCTTCAAGCCTACTGAGAGAATCAAAGTGTACATTCTGGAAGTGAAGGATACCCCGAAAGGACCGCGCATCCTGGTATCCAGAACACATCCTGGCCTTGTAAAACGTCTTTTTGAATCCGAAGTAGCAGAGGTAAAGGACGGAACTGTTGAGATCAAGAGCATTGCCCGTGAGGCTGGTTCCCGTACTAAGCTTGCTGTATGGAGCAACGATCCTGACGTAGATCCGGTTGGAGCGTGCGTAGGTGTAAACGGAGCCCGTGTCAGCGCCATCGTAAACGAGCTTCGCGGAGAGAAGATCGACATCATCAACTGGGATGAGAACCCGGCTATTCTCATTGAGAACGCATTAAGCCCGGCGAAGGTAATCGCTGTTATGGCAGATCCGGATGAGAAGACTGCACTGGTTGTAGTACCGGATTACCAGCTTTCCCTTGCAATCGGCAAGGAAGGACAGAATGCCCGCCTTGCAGCCCGCCTGACAGGCTTTAAGATCGATATCAAGAGTGAGACTCAGGCAAGAGAATCCGGCGACTTCTATGATTATGATGAGGAAGATGACGAGTACTACGATGAGGATGAGTACGAGGAAGCTTCGGAAGAAGCAGCGGCAGATGAGGAGGCAGAAGCTCCTGCCCAGGATGAGTCTAAGGTAACTGAGGACGCAGCAGAGAATGAAGACGAAGAGTAAGATTCCCATGCGCCAGTGCACTGGCTGCAGAGAAATGAAAAATAAAAAAGAAATGATCAGGGTATTAAAAACCGCTGAGGATGAGATCGTTCTGGATGCTACAGGCAAGAAAAACGGCCGGGGAGCCTACATCTGTTTTTCCCGGGAATGCCTGAAAAAAGCAAGAAAGAA
>CAVJRB010000539.1:0-21911 GCA_963651655.1 bacterium
GTATTACCGTGGATAACGGCGTAGAATTTTCTGATTATGCAGGTATGGAGAAATCCGCATTGCGTGAGGAAAAAAGAACATTTGTTTTTTACTGCCATCCATACAGCAGTTGGGAACGTGGAAGCAACGAAAACAATAATAGATTGGTGCGCCGTCATATTCCTAAAGGTGAAGACTTCGAGAATACAACAGATGAAGAAATAGCCTATATAGAAAATTGGATAAACAACTATCCACGGGGCATTTTTGATTACAGAACATCAACAGAATTATTTGAAGAAGAATTGGAAAAACTGGCATAAATTTTTCCTAAAATCTTGTCGCAAAACTATTGACAAAATAGGGGGTGATAGATTGCAGCAAGAAATGCTTGACAAGATTTGGAATATCACGTATCATATTTTCTGTTGACTGATGTCAGTCAGATAGACTGACAATGACATAGTTGCATATGCGGATGTGGCGGAATTGGCAGACGCGCCAGATTTAGGTTCTGGTGTTTACGACGTGCAGGTTCAAGTCCTGTCATCCGCAGCGAATGAGGAATGATCCGGATCAGTTCTTCGTAAGAAGAATAGGTTCGGATTGTTTAATATGGAGGAACAGAATGGACGTTGTTCAGTTTCAGGAAAAATTAAGAGAAATTTGCGATCTGGGAAAACAGAATGGGAATCTGCTGACACATGAGCAGATCCGGGAGCATTTTGCAAGTACAGATCTTGAGACCAGCCAGATGGTGAAGGTCCTGCAGTATCTGAAGCTGCAGGGAATTACAATAGAAGGGGAGGAAAATGCAGCCCAGGTGGAGGAAGAAGCCGGGGAGGCAGAAGCTCAGCCCAATGGAACCAAGACACCTCTTACCCCGGAGGAAGAAGCTTATCTGAAAGAATACCTGTCAGAGGTAAGCACTGGGAAGGAAGTAAGCCAGGAAATGGTCCATACGCTTTTTGAGAATCTTGCAGATGGGGATGCTCTTGCAGAAGCTGCACTTACCAGTATTTATTTGCCGGTAGCGGCAAACATGGCAGCAGACATGAACTGCGCAGAGATTCACCTGGCAGATTTGATTCAGGAAGCCAACGTAGTGCTTCTTACAGCATTGTCTGACCCGGAAGCAGAGCATAAAGATGACCCATGGCTGCGTCTTCAGCTGCGCAAGGGAATTATTGCGGCCATTGAAGATCAGACACAGCAGAAGTTCCAGGATGACTGTCTGGTAGCCAAGGTGGAGAAGCTGGAATCCGCGGTAAAGGATCTTACAGATGACGACGGTGAGAACCGTTTTACCATTGATGAGCTGGCTGTAATCCTTGATATGAATGTGGATGAGATCCGGGATATCCTGCGTCTTACCGGAGATGATAAATAAAAATTAACAGAGCATTTGAAAAGCATCGAATTTTGACGACCTCAATCGTTCAGAATCCGATGCTTTTTTATGTAATAGGAAATTCCGTTGGAATCTCCTATTACATAAAAGCCCTGCCGGGCAGGATCGCACTGCGGCGGTAAGGTAGATGTCGCTTGAGGCGACCCGCCGCAGGCGGAGAATCCTGCTTTGCAGGATTCTTTCTTATTTCCTTTCAAATTCTCGTTGCTATTTTACCATACAAGTGTTAATATCATAAATAATAATCAAAATATTTTTGCGTAAAATAAAATATTGTTTGAAAATGAAAGGAGGATACATATGAATTTGGAAAAATATCAGCAGTATTCCAGAATCGCAAGAGGTCTGGAAAAAGCAGACCTGGTACTAAAGGATGCAAGAATTATCAACGTTTTTACAGAAGAGATCATTCGCGGAGACATTGCCATTCAGGACGGGATCATAGCAGGAATCGGCAGCTTCCAGGGCAAAGAAGAACGGGACCTTGGCGGAAAATATGTTTGTCCTGGATTTATTGACAGCCATCTGCATCTGGAATCCACGCTGGTAACTCCTGCAGAGCTGGTAACCGTAGCTTCCCGCCACGGAACCACCACTTTTATCGTGGATCCCCATGAATCTGCCAACGTATCCGGTCTTGCAGGAATTGACTATATTCTGGAACAGACGGAGGATGTAAAGGCAAATGTGTACGTGATGATGCCTTCCTGCGTTCCGGCTACCGGAATCGACGATAACGGCTGTACGCTCACTGCACAGGATATGGCTCCTTATCTGAACAACAGCCGTATTCTGGGGCTTGGCGAAGTGATGGACAGCATTTCCGTGGTACAGGGAGACAAGAGCATGCATGACAAACTGGAGCTTTTTGAAGGCAGGATCAGGGACGGTCATGCACCGTTTTTGGAGGAAGGCGATCTTCAGGCCTACGCCATGGCAGGAATTGCAACAGACCATGAATGCAGCTTCTTTGACTATGCCATGAGAGAACGACGAAATGGCCTTACCATATTGATCCGTGAGGGCAGTGCGGCACGGAATCTGGAAGCGCTTGTAGGCGGTCTTGTACAGAGGGAAATGAACGGCGAGGGCTTCTGTTTCTGCACAGATGACAAGCACATTGAGGACATTCAGCAGGAAGGCCATATTGACCACAACGTGCGAAAAGCAATCCGTCTAGGCATGAACCCGGTTTCCGCGATCAAAATGGCAACCATCAATGCCGCCAACTGCTATGGACTGAAAGACAAGGGAGCAGTAGCACCGGGCAGACAGGCAGACCTTCTGATTCTTTCTGATCTGGTGAATGTAGAAGTGGAAGATGTATATTACAAAGGACAATTGATAGATAAAAATGAGAATATTGTTATAAAACCATGCGCGCCTGAACTGAAAAACACCATGCATGTAGCAGAATTTTCAAAAGAAGCCTTTCATCTGGAATCTAAAGACGGCACTTTCCCGGTAATCCTGTGTGAGGAGGGACAGATTACAACCAGAAAAGGAACCCTGAAAGCTTCCGATGGCCCATGCGAATTCCAGCCGGACGATGACTACCAGAAAATTGCAGTGGTAGAGCGCCACAAGGCAACGGGAAAAATCGGCAGAGGCGTGATCGGCGGCTTTGGCATTCGAGGCGGCGCTATCGCATCCAGTGTATCCCACGATTCTCACAATATTATTGTAATCGGTGACAATGATGAGGATATGGAGCTTGCCGTGCGGGAACTGATCCGCACCCAGGGAGGTTATACCATTGTAGAAAACCATAAAGTATTTGATACTCTGGCACTTCCAGTCATGGGACTGATGAGCGACAACGGATTTGAGAAAGACAATGCCACGCTGAAAAGAATGATTCAGAAGGCTCACCATATGGGAGTGAAAAAAGGCCACGATCCTTTTATCACCCTGTCCTTTATGGCACTTCCGGTAATCCCCCAGATCCGCATCACTCCTCGGGGCGTGTATGATGTAGAAAACGGAAGTTTTTACTAAAAGACTGAATTTTCACACAAAATAAAGATAATATAAAAAGTGTGAAAATATTTCTTGACATTTCATAAAAGAGATGATATGATACCGATCAAAGAAAAGGGAGTAGCGGCCACGAAGAGAGAACCAGACAGGTTTTTCTCCGAGATGGTTCATAAATGCGTCAGAACGGTAGATTAAGAATACCCGCATTATGAGAAATCAGCGAGACTTTTATTTTGGGCATGAAACATGTGCCTGAAATAAAAGTCTTTTTCTTTTCTTTGGAAACGATTATGGTTTGGAAAACGTATGGAGGAGAAAACATGAGCGAAATGAATCAGGAGTTTGAAAACGAAAGAGTAAACCCATCAGAAGAGCCGTCGAAAGTTCCTGAAGATCCAAAGAACAAAACAGGAAAGCGGGTAAAGTATCTGGTGGCAGGCGCCCTGGGACTGGTGATCCTAAGCGGGCTGGTGAAGGATTCTGTTTATCAGATCCAGGAGCAGGAACAGGCTGTGCTGACTACCTTTGGGGTTCCCAAGGCAGTGCCGGAAACCGGACTTCATTTCAAGCTGCCGCTGGTACAGAAAATCCAGAAGGTAAACACCACCATCCAGGGTTTTCCAATCGGATACAGCGTGGTAAACAATGAGGTTGTGGAAAGTGAAAGCATTATGATCACTTCTGATTATAACTTTATCGATGTGGACTTCTTCGTGGAATACAGAATCACAGAGCCGGTGAAATACCTGTACGCATCCGGACAGCCGGAGGAAATCCTGAATAATATTGCCCAGAGCTGCATTCGTACTGTGATCGCAAGCTATAATGTGGATGAGGTTCTTACCACAGGAAAGGGTGAAATCCAGAGCAAGATCAAAGCCATGATCTTGGAACAGATGGAGGAGCAGGATATTGGAATCCAGCTTGTAAACATCACCATCCAGGATTCGGAGCCGCCTACACAGGAGGTTATGAAAGCCTTTAAGGCTGTGGAGACTGCCAAGCAGGGAAAAGAAACTGCTTTGAACAATGCCAACAAATACCGAAACGAGAAGCTGCCGGAAGCTCAGGCACAGGCAGACCAGATCGTCCAGGATGCCCAGGCACAGAAACAGGTCCGTATCAATGAAGCAGAGGCAGAGGTTGCCCGGTTTAATGCAATGTATGAGGAATATGTAAAGAACCCGCAGACCACGAAAATCCGTATGTTTTATGAGACAATGGAGGCTGTGCTTCCTGAAATGAAAATCATTATTGACAATGGGGACGGCGTTCAGAAAATACTTCCTGTGGATTCCTTTGCCGCAGAGAATACGCTGGATACAGATACCCAGAATACAGATACAGAAAAGTAAAGGAAATTCAGAACCTGTACATAGAAGCAAAAGGGGCATATAGCCTTTGCGCGATATCACTATATAGGAAAAATGAGGGAAACTATTATGAAGATGAAAAATATTGCTGTTATAATCGGAATCGCAGTTGTGGCGCTGGCTGGTGCATCGGTGACCGTAACCCAGCAGAATGAATATAAGCTGATCCGTCAGTTTGGTAAGGTTGACCGGGTGATCAACGAGCCTGGAATCAGCTTTAAGATTCCATTTATCGAAAGCACCCAGTCGCTTCCCAAAGAGACCCTGCTGTACGATCTGGCTGCATCTGACGTAATTACCAAGGATAAAAAGACTATGATCAGTGACAGCTACGTGCTCTGGAAAATCCAGGATCCGCTTAAATTCGCCCAGACCTTAAACTGTTCCCTGGAAAGCAGCGAGAGCAGGATTAACACGGCTGTATACAATGCCACCAAAAATGTGATCAGCAGTCTGTCACAGGATCAGGTGATCACAAGCCGTGACGGCGAATTATCAGAACAGGTGATGAATGCCATAGGGGATAACATGGAGCAGTACGGAGTCCAGCTGATCAAATTTGAAACAAAACGGCTGGATCTGCCGGATGATAATAAGGCAGCTGTCTATGAGCGAATGATTTCCGAACGGGATAATATTGCAGCTACCTATACTGCAGAGGGAAACTCTGAGGCAAAGGTGATCCGAAATGCCACAGACAAGGATGTGACCATTCAGATCTCCGATGCGAAAAAACAGGCCGAGATTCTGGAGGCAGAAGGTGAGCAGGAGTACATGAAAATTCTTGCCCAGGCCTATGGAGAAGAGGAAAGAAGCGAATTCTATTCCTTTGTAAGAAGCCTGGATGCGCTAAAGGCATCCATGAAAGGCGGAAACAAAACCATTATCCTGTCATCAGATTCTCCTATCGCTCAGATTTTTGAAGGAAAATAAAAGAAAAAATCTTGCATCTGTCCGGCCGGACGTATATCATAAGGAATATAAGGAGTGACGTACAATGGCGAAAGTAAGAAAACACATATATTTTTCAGGCCAGGTGCAGGGCGTGGGATTCCGTTATCGTGCAACCAATGCAGCGAGAGCCAATGGCCTTACAGGATGGGTGGATAATCTGTGGGACGGCAGAGTAGAGATGGAAGTACAGGGAGAGCTTTCCCAGATTGAGGAAATGATCCAGGAAATCCAGAACGGGAGCTTTATCCGCATAGAGAAGTACCAGATGGAGGATCTTCCTGTTGATGAAGAAGAGTGGAGCTTTTACGCCCGCTGAATCTTCTGGCTGATGAGAAAATATAGTTGACAATTAAAAAAGCACCACTTATAATAGTTCGTGCACGAACAGTTCGAATCCGAACAATTCGCGCGCGAACTATTTTTATGGCCGTGAAAGTGTGAACGAGGGAATACCGCTGGAAATTGCGGAACTCGGACACATGCCTGTGAAAGAAGGGAAATATGGAAGTACAAAAGAAAGAATGTGGCCCGGGGAAAGGGGAATGGACCGGCAGACACATTGGACATGAGCTGCACACGCTTGATATGATGATAGGCCGTCTTGTAAATGCATATCAGTCCAAAGTGGATGAGAAAGCAGGAATCAATCGGATGCAGGGCTGGATCATCGGTTATCTTTACCGGCATTCAGACGAAGATGTTTTTCAGAAAGATCTGGAAGCGGAATTTCAGATGGCTCGTTCCACAGCTTCCGGAATTCTTCAGTCTATGGAGAAGAAACAGCTGATTACCCGCAAGTCCATACCGAGGGACGCCAGGCTGAAGCGTCTGGTGCTTACGACCAAGGGAAGGGAGTTTCAGATGGAGATCATGGATAACTTTACCCGTATCCAGAAGGCACTCAGCGCCAATATTTCTGAAAAGAAGCTGGAGGAATTTTATGAGACTGCGGACATGATCCGGGAAAATGTTGTCAAAGCCTGCCAGGAAGCAGGAGAAACAACCGAGCCAGAAAAAGTGATTAAGAAACAATAAGAAAGGGGAGAACCTGATGATAAAAACATTACTTGCCCAGGTAAAAGAGTTCAAGAAGGCATCCTTCCTCACTCCGGTATTTATGATACTGGAGGTGTTGGTAGAGACACTGATCCCTCTTGTAATGGCGGACATGATCGACAATGGCGTGGAAGCCGGGAACATCAGTTATCTTTATCAGAAAGGTGCCATTATGGCTCTTCTTGCCGCAGCAGGGCTTGTGACAGGTATTTTAGGCGGAAAGTACGGAGCATATGCATCCTCCGGTTTTGCCCGAAACCTGCGTAAAGCCATGTATACCAATATTCAGACTTATTCATTTTCAAACATTGACAAATTCAGTACAGCCAGTCTGATCACCCGACTGACTACGGATGTGACCAACCTGCAGAATGCCTATCAGATGATCCTGCGTATGTGTACCCGTGCTCCGGCCAGCCTAATCTGCGCTATGGCCATGGCATTTATGATCAATGCGAAGATCGCCAGCATTTATCTGATCGCTGTTATTTTCCTTGGATGCTTCCTTGTGTTTATCATGCGTAAGGCTACCAAATATTTCCAGGAAGTGTTTGAGAAATATGATGACCTGAATGCAAGCGTGCAGGAGAATATCAGTGCCGTGCGCGTAGTGAAGGCTTATGTCCGTGAGGACTACGAGACCACCAAGTTCCAGAAGGCCTGCAACAAGGTTTATGAGATGTTTGTAAGAGCCGAGAAGCTGGTTGTTATGAACATGCCGGTTATGCAGTTTACGGTTTACGCATGTATCCTTGGAATCAGCTGGATGGGTGCGAAAATGATCGTTGGCGGCAGCCTGACCACTGGTGAGCTGATGAGTCTTCTTACATACTGCATGAATATTCTGATGAGCCTTATGATGCTTTCCATGGTATTTGTTATGGTTACCATGAGTGCTGCAAGTGCAGAGCGTGTATCTGAGGTTATCAATGAGAAGGCAGACCTTACAGACCCGCAGAATCCGGTTATGGAGGTTGCGGATGGAAGCATTGTATTTGACCATGTAGATTTCAGCTACAAGAAAGACAGCAAGGAACCGGTTCTGAAGGATATTAATCTTTCTATCCGTGCCGGTGAGACGATTGGTATTATCGGCGGAACAGGAAGTGCCAAGTCCAGCCTTGTAAACCTGATCAGCCGTCTTTACGATGTAAGCTCCGGTTCTGTGAAGGTTGGCGGCGTGGATGTGCGTGATTATCATATGGACAGCCTGCGTAACCAGGTGGCCGTTGTGCTTCAGAAGAACGTGCTGTTTTCCGGTACCATTCTGGAGAACCTGCGCTGGGGCAATAAGGATGCCTCTGAGGAAGAATGCCGCAGAGTATGCCAGCTTGCCTGCGCAGATGATTTTATTGAGAAAATGCCGGATAAATACCATACCTATATTGAGCAGGGCGGAACCAATGTTTCCGGCGGTCAGAAGCAGCGTCTGTGTATTGCCAGAGCCCTTTTGAAAAAGCCGAAAGTACTGATCCTGGATGACTCTACCAGTGCGGTGGATACCGCCACAGATGCCCGTATCCGAAGAGCATTTGCAGAAGAGATTCCGGATACTACCAAGCTGATCATTGCACAGCGTATTTCCAGTATCCAGAGTGCGGACCGCATTATTGTTATGGACGAAGGAAAAATCAGTGGATTTGGAACTCATGAGGAACTGATGAAGAACAACGCCATTTATCAGGATGTTTATAATTCCCAGATCAAGGGCGGCGGAGATTTCGATGAGAACAGAGGAGGTGAGCAGGCATGAGCAACAACAGACCTGTGAAAGGCCCGGGAAGAGGCGGCGCTGCTTTTCGTTCCGGCCCTATGGTAGAGAATCCGGGCAAAATGCTGAAAAGACTTATGGCTTATATTGTTAAGAATTACCGGATCCATATTATTCTTGTGGTGATTGGAATTGTCGTCAGCGTCCTTGCCAATGTACAGGGTACCATGTTTATGAAGACCCTGATCGACCAGTATATTATGCCTCTTCTGAAATCAGAGACACCGGATTTTCATCCGCTGGCTATGGCAATCCTGCGTGTTGCCTGCTTTTATGCCATTGGTGTAGGCTGTACTTATACGTACAACCGACTGATGATCTATGTCAGCCAGGGAACCCTGCGCAATCTTCGAAATGAGATGTTTGAGCGTATGGAGACTCTGCCTGTTAAATATTTTGATACTCATGCCCATGGCGATATCATGTCTATCTATACCAATGATATCGATACCTTGCGCCAGATGATCAGCCAGAGTATTCCGCAGCTGATCTCCAGTGTGATCACCATTGTCAGCGTTCTGGTGAGCATGATCATTCTGAATATACCGCTTACCATTGTGACACTAGTCATGGTTGGAGTCATGCTGTTGGCCAGCAAGAATCTTGCCGGTCTTAGCGGTAAGTACTTCATGGAGCAGCAGAAGAATCTTGGTATTGTAAACGGATACATTGAGGAAATGATGGAAGGCCAGAAGGTTGTGAAGGTTTTCTGCCACGAGGAGGAAAGCCTTGAGAAATTCAATGAGCTCAATGACCAGCTGTTTGAGAGCGCAAATAACGCCAACAAATTTGCCAATGTTCTGATGCCGACCTGTGCACAGATTGGAAACATCAGCTACGTGCTTTGTGCGATCATCGGCGGCGTGCTGGCAGTAAATGGAATCGGCGGATTTACCCTTGGGGGGTTGGCAAGCTTCCTTACCTTTAATAAGAGCTTCAGCCAGCCGATCAACCAGGTGAGCCAGCAGTTTAACAGTATTGTTATGGCACTTGCTGGTGCTAAGCGTATTTTTGATCTTCTGGATGAGAAGCCTGAGGTTGACGAGGGATATGTGACTCTGGTAAATGTGAAGGAAGAGAACGGCAAGCTTGTGGAATCCCAGAATCGTACAGGACACTGGGCATGGAAGCATTACCACAAGGCTACAGACACTACCGATTATACTCCGCTGAAGGGCGATATTGTTCTGGATGGCGTTGATTTCGGTTATCGTGATGATAAGATTGTGCTTCACGATGTGAAGATGTATGCAAAGCCGGGACAGAAAATCGCGTTTGTAGGTTCCACCGGAGCTGGCAAGACTACCATCACCAACCTTCTGAACCGTTTCTACGATATTCAGGACGGTAAGATCCGGTATGACGGAATCAATATCAATAAGATCAAGAAGGGCGACCTGAGACGCTCCATGGGTATTGTTCTTCAGGATACCAACCTGTTTACCACAACCGTTATGGAGAATATCCGCTACGGTAAGCTGGATGCCACAGATGAGGAAGTAATCGCAGCAGCCAAGCTGGCAAATGCAGATGGATTTATCCGCAGACTGCCGGATGGCTATCAGACCATGCTTCGCAACAATGGAGCCAACTTAAGCCAGGGACAGAGACAGCTTCTTGCAATCGCCAGAGCAGCAGTTGCAGATCCGCCTGTACTGATTCTGGACGAAGCGACCAGCTCCATTGATACCCGTACAGAGAAGCTGGTACAGGATGGTATGGATAAGCTGATGGAGGGCAGAACTACATTTGCTATCGCCCACAGACTTTCTACTGTCCGAAACAGTGACTGCATTATGGTTCTGGAGCAGGGAAGAGTTATTGAGAGAGGATCTCATGACGAACTGATCGCACAGAAGGGCAAGTATTATCAGCTGTATAATGGATGATGCCTGCCGGGAAATTTATAAGAAGCAGAATTGCTGTGACAGCAGATTAAAAACAATGCAATAAAAATGGCAGTAATAAAAAACAGGAAGAACCGTTTTCCGCATGAGATGCGGGAATGGTTTTTCCTGTTTTTTTGATGTGCAGGAATGCCTTAGAATCGTGTCTGTTTGATGGCGCGTGTCACCAAAGAATCTATGCCTGCGCAGAGTCTTTTTGCGGCAGCTGTGCCAGTGCGATAGCGCAGAACATAACCACGCAGCCGATGATTTCTTTGGTGCTTAGTTTCTGGCCAAGAATGATCCATCCTGCCAGAACGGAAATGCAGGATTCCAGGCTTAAGATCAGGGAAGCTACAGTTGGGTTCATGTTTTTCTGACCTACAATCTGAAGGGTGTAGGCTACTCCGCAGGACATGATGCCGGCATACAGAATGGAACCCCATGCCCCTTTAAATGCAGAAAGCTGCGGGTGCTCGAAAATCAGAGCTGGGATTGCGGTAAGGATTCCGCACACCAGAAACTGAATGCAGGATATTTTCACGCCGTCTACCTTGGGGGAAAAATAATCAATCACCAGAATATGCAGGGAGAAAAGGAATGCGCAGATCAGTACCAGAATATCTCCTTTTCCAATGGAAAATCCATCTGTGATGCAAAGAAGATAAAGGCCGACAAGCGCCAGTGCAACTGCCATCCAAATGAAAGGACTGCATTTCTTTTTCATAAAAAGACCAAGGATGGGCACGATCACAATATAGCATGCGGTGATGAAGCCTGCTTTTCCCACAGAGGTGTACATAATTCCAACCTGCTGGAAGTTGGAAGCCAGACATAGGCAGACGCCGCAGGAAATACCGCCCAGGATCAACGTGCGGTTGCGGGAGAAAAGGTTGCCTGTGGGAGTGGAGGGATTGCCAGCAGAAGCGCGGGCAGCCGCAGCGGTTTCGGACGGATCGCCTGCAGCATCATTGGACGGATTCAGTTTGCCAAGAAGAAAGATTACCGGGATCAGTACAAGTGAGCCGATCAGGCTTCTGGTGGCATTAAAGGTAAAGGCACCAACTGCGTCGCCGCCTTCGCTCTGGGCTACGAATGCAATCCCCCAGATGGTGGCAGTGAGCAGCAGGATCAGCGAGTTTTTCAGTGGTATTTGCTGTTTTTTCATAATAAATGTTCTCCCCTGTAAAAAATATTGAATTTCACAAAAATCCCCTCCCGTATCAGGAGGGGACATCTTTGTCTTTACCGTTCCATCATACTGATAGATTCAATTCCAACGCTTCCGCCGCGGACCACTTCGATGCGGCCGAATTCTTCTTTGACAAGCTTGACAACTGCGTCATTCTTGGTGGCGGTCTGTACAAATTCCAGAAGCAGGCTGTCCTTGCCATAGTCAATGACTCTGGCCTTGAAGGTCTCCGCAATCTGGAAAAGCTCTACTTTATCTTCGGAAGAGCAGTTGAATACTTTGATGTAAAGAATTTCTTTCATTCGTACGAAGGTATCGGTGAAATCAATGACCTTGATCACCTCGATCATACGGTTCAGCTGCTTCTTGATCTGTTCGAACGTCTCATCATCACTTACCGTACCGATGGTCATTCGGGAAACGGTAGGATCCTCGGTGGTACCTACTGTAAGACTGTCCAGGTTATAGCTTTTGCCGGAGAAAAGTCCGGAAATTTTGGACAGAACACCAACCTGGTTCTCTACATAAAGAGAAATCCATCTTTTTTTCATTCCTTTATCAGCCATAGGAAAAAACCTCCTAACAATCCATAATTAAATCTTCCAGAGTTCCGCCAGGTTTTACCATCGGGTAAACCATTTCCTCAGGATCAATTACAAATTCGATCAGGGTAGGAACCTTGGTGTTCTTCTTTGCTTCTTCAAATGCTGCGGCAACTTCTGTTCTGTTAAATACGCGGATGCCTTTGGCACCATAGCTCTCAGCCAGCTTCACAAAATCCGGAGTATATTTCGGATATTCCTCTCCGTTTGTGCGGCGGGAAAGGGCACCGGAGCGCAGATTGGTCATGCTGTAGCGCTTGCCGTAGAAAAGCTTCTGCCACTGGCGTACCATGCCAAGATATTCGTTGTTGAATACGCAAAGAATCAGCGGAAGTTCTTCCAGAACTGCAGTTGCAAATTCCTGGATGTTCATCTGCATGCCGCCGTCACCGGAAATGACGATAACAGGCTTATCCGGATTGCCAATCTTGGCGCCGACACCGCCTGGGAAGCCGTATCCCATGGTTCCAAGACCACCGGACATGATCAGCTGCTTGCCTGGTGTGATCTCTGCGTACTGGGAAACCAGCATCTGGTGCTGGCCTACGTCAGTTACGATAATTGCTTCCTCAAACTGGCTGTTGATTTCGTTGATGATATCAACCGGGCTTAATCTGTCATTCGGACGCATTGCAAGAGGATGCTCCTGCTTCCAGCCATTAATCTCGCTGATCCACTTCTTGCTGGCGTAATTGCCCACATATTCGGACATCTTGGTGATGGCTTCCTTGGCATCTGCAACAATCGGGATATCTACATGGATATTACGGGAAATGGATGCGGTATCAATGTCAATGTGGATGATCTGGGCATTGGGGGCAAATTCGTGAAGCTTGCCTGTAATACGGTCATTAAAACGGGTTCCAATGGAAAACAGAACATCGCAGTTGCTGACTGCCATATTGGCTGCATATGCGCCGTGCATGCCAAGGTTTCCGATAAAGAGCGGATGATTGGTTGGGATAGCACCGCGGCCCATAACAGTGGTGACTACCGGAACTCCGGTCTTTTCCACAACTTCAAGGAAAATATCATTGGCACGGGCAATGTTGATGCCGCCGCCTGCCAGGAAAAGGGGCTTCTTTGCTTTGGAAAGGGTCTTGATGGCACGCTTGAGCTGTCCAATGTGGACGCTGGTGTTTGGCTTATAGCCGCGGATATTAACGCTCTTCGGATATTCCGGGCTGCCAAGCTCGGCCATAACGTCTTTGGGAAGGTCGATGAGAACCGGTCCCGGACGTCCGGTGCGGGCAATGTAAAACGCTTCCTTAATAATACGGCCAAGATCCTCACGGTTGCGGACGGTGACACCGTATTTGGTAATGCTGCGGGTAATGCCTACAATGTCAACCTCCTGGAATGCATCGTTTCCAATGAGATGGCGTGCAACCTGGCCTGTGAAGCATACCAGAGGAACGCTGTCATAGTTTGCTGTGGCAAGGCCTGTTACCAGGTTGGTGGCGCCAGGGCCGCTTGTAACAAGACAAACGCCGACCTTTCCGGTGGTACGGGCATAAGCGTCCGCTGCGTGGACCAGTGCCTGCTCATGACGGGGAAGAATGACCGTGATGTCATCCTGTTTATATAATTCATCGCTGATGTCGATGGTGCATGCTCCGGGATAGCCGAAAACATATTCCACACCTTCTTCTTTCAGTGCTTTTACCAGCAGTTTATTGCCTGATATCTGTTTCATTTGGTGAAGCTACCTCCTTTTTGCCAGAAATTGAAGCAACTGGCTTGTGATCTTATAAAAAAAATACGCTCTATAGAGCGTTATTGTCTTCTTGGATTATTATACAGTTTATGAAAGAACGTGTCAATAAATCAGAGAAAATATACAGGGCAGCAGTGAAAAAATAATGGAGCGAAAAGAGGCTGGATAACTGGTAAAAGCATGGTTTTTGTGATATGATGGACAGAACAAAATTTTTTCAAAATAAAAAGGGAAAGAAGGCAGAGCGTGGAACTGAATAAGGAGAATATGAAAAAGATACGGTGGCTGATCGCATTTGCGGTAATCCTTTACCTGGGCGTGCAGAATCTGGCAGTGGTTTTGAAGTATGCAAAGGCTTTGTGGGGGCTGATCCTGCCTTTTGTGCTGGGCGGTGCTATGGCATTTGTGCTGAATGTGCCCATGTCTTTTATAGAACGGCATCTTTTTGGAAAAGCAAAGGAAAAGAAAAACAAGGCTGGAAAGGCAGCCGCCCGTCTTGCAAGGCCGGTAAGCCTGGTGCTTTCCATTGTATTTGTGATTCTGGTGTTTCTGATCGTGGTACTGGTTGTGGCACCGGAACTTGGCACTACTCTGGTAAGCGTTGTGAAGAAGGTGGAGGAGGATATTCCTCTTGCACAGAAATGGATCACGGATACCTTCCAGGGAGATTCTGAAATTGTAAAATGGGTATCTGCTATAGAAATCGATCCGCAGAAAATTCTGGATTCCATAGTGAACGTGCTGAAAAACGGAGCAGATAATCTGGTATCCTCTACGATATCGGTCACAATGGGACTGGTAAGCATGGCGGTTAATTTTGCCGTTGGCTTTGTGTTTGCCTGCTATGTGCTTCTGCAGAAGGAGAAGCTGGGAAAACAGGTTTTAAAAGCTGCCTATGCGATTTTACCGGCAAAAACAGTGGAATATCTGGGACATGTGTGCACCCTGGCCAGTAAAATATTCGCAAGCTTTATCACAGGGCAGTGTATTGAGGCGGTGATTCTGGGAAGCATGTTCTTTGTGACTATGACCATCGGCGGATTTCCCTATGCAATGCTCATCGGAGTGCTGATCAGCTTTACCGCGCTGATTCCGGTGTTTGGAGGAATTATCGGATGCTGGGTGGGATTTTTCCTGATCCTTATGGTCAGTCCGCTGAAAGCGTTTATGTTCCTGGCGCTGTTTGTAATCTTGCAGCAGATCGAGGGAAATCTGATTTATCCTCATGTAGTAGGCGGTTCTGTGGGACTTCCGGCAATCTGGGTGCTGGTGGCAGTTACTGTTGGCGGAAATCTGATGGGAATCGTGGGAATGCTGATCTTTATTCCGCTGGTGTCTGTACTGTATACACTGTTTCGGGAATGGGTATATGAGAGACTGGATAAGAAAAAAGTGAAGATTTCCTAGAAAACATTTCATGATCAGAAAGAATGAGGGCAGGCAATGCTCGATTGAAAAAGTTTACATAAAAATATCACCGGGAGAAATCCGAACCTCCCGGTGATATTTTTGTGCTTTTATTTTTTATGAAGATCAGTCGTTGGTCTGTTTCTGGCTTTCAACTTCAGCGAGCTTCATTGCACGAACCTTCAGCGGCAGACCGAACAGAGTGATAAATCCGTCTGCGTCGTGGTGATCATACATATCACCAGTTGTGAAGGAAGCAAGAGACTCATTGTAAAGGCTGTATGGAGAAGTTGTTCCGGCTTTGATGATGTTGCCTTTGTAAAGCTTGAATTTTACTTCACCAGTTACATATTTCTGTGTGGACTCTACGAATGCCTGGATTGCCTCACGAAGCGGTGTGAACCATTTTCCTTCGTAAACAACCTGTGCGAACTGGCTGCCAAGTTTCTTCTTGGTCTCAAGAGTCTCACGGTCAAGGATCAGCTCCTCAAGCTGCTCATGTGCTGCCATCAGGATGGTTCCGCCAGGAGTCTCATAAACACCACGGGACTTCATGCCGACAACACGGTTTTCTACGATATCGATGATTCCGATTCCGTTCTCTCCGCCGATCTTGTTCAGCTCGGTGATGATCTCGGAAACTTTCATTGCTTTTCCGTTTAAGGTCTTCGGAACACCAGCTTCGAAAGTCATGGTGATCTCAGTTTCTTTATCTGGAGCTTTCTGAGGAGTTACGCTGAGAACTAACATATCATCGTAGTTCGGAGCCTGTGACGGATCCTCAAGCTCAAGTCCCTCATGGCTGATGTGCCACAGGTTACGGTCACGGCTGTAGCTGTGCTTAGCGTCAAATGGAAGGTTGATGCCGTGTGCCTGGCAGAATGCGATCTCATCTTCACGGGACTGCATGGTCCATACATCTGTCATACGCCATGGAGCGATGATCTTGATGTCCGGAGCAAGAGCTTTGATTCCAAGCTCGAAACGGATCTGGTCGTTTCCCTTACCGGTAGCGCCGTGGCAGATTGCAACTGCGTTCTCTTTTCTTGCAATCTCAACCAGCTTCTTAGCGATAGCCGGACGAGCCATGGATGTTCCAAGAAGATATTTGTGCTCGTATACAGCGCCTGCCTCTACGCATGGCATAATATAGTTGTCGCAGAAATCATCTACGATGTCTTCAATATATAATTTGGAAGCGCCGGAAAGTTTGGCTCTCTCTTCAAGGCCGTCCAGCTCATTTCCCTGTCCGCAGTTTACGCAGCAGCAAACTACATCATAATCAAATGTTTCTTTCAGCCACGGAATCAGTGCTGTGGTATCAAGTCCGCCTGAATATGCAAGTACAACTTTTTCTTTCATAATATTTACCTCTTTTCTCTTATCCCTCTGAAACAGATAGGGTTATAATTCGTATTAAATTTTGAATAAATATTCATTGTGATAACGGCTCTTACTTGCCGATTGTTATCAACAAAGAATAATATACAACAATACTCATAAATATGCAATAGGAAATTTAAGAAAATTTTAAAAAATCTTTGCATAAAAATGCATCATTTAATAGGTAAATACGCAATAAACTGCACAAAAAAGTTGACAGAAGCGTAAAAATAAAGAAAAAATCACTATTGCATAATATGCAAAGAAGATGTATAATTTATTCAACGTTGCAAATACGGAGGATAATGAAATGATAAAAGCTGGAATTATTGGAGCAACCGGATACGCCGGAAACGAAATTGCGCGCCTTCTTCTTGGACATAAAGAGGTGGAAGTAGCATGGTATGGCTCCAGAAGTTATATTGATAAAAAATATGCAGGAATCTATCAGAACTTTTTTAAATTAGTAGATGCCAAATGTATGGATGATAATATGGAAGCCCTTGCGGATGAAGTAGACGTAATCTTTACAGCAACTCCCCAGGGCTTGTGCGCATCCCTTGTAAACGAAGGAATCCTTTCCAGAGCAAAGGTGATCGACTTAAGTGCGGATTTCCGTATTAAGGATGTAAAGAAATATGAGAAATGGTATGGAATCGAGCACAAATCCCCACAGTTTATTGATGAGGCTGTTTACGGACTTTGCGAGATCAACCGTGAGGATATTAAGAAAGCCCGCCTGATCGCCAACCCGGGATGCTATCCAACCTGCTCTACACTGTCTATTTACCCGCTTTTAAAAGCAGGAATGATCGATCCGAACACCATCATTATTGATGCGAAATCCGGAACAACAGGTGCGGGAAGAGGTGCCAAGGTAGATAATCTTTACTGCGAAGTAAATGAGAATATCAAGGCCTACGGCGTTGCCACACACAGACATACACCGGAGATCGAGGATCAGTTAGGCTATGCATGCGGACAGGAAGTGACCATCAGCTTTACCCCTCATCTTGTTCCAATGAACAGAGGAATTCTGGTGACCGCATACGCTTCTTTAACGAAAGATGTTACCTATGAAGAAGTAAAAGCAGCTTATGATGCATGTTATGAGAACGAGACATTTGTACGTGTTCTTGATAAAGATGTTTGCCCGCAGACCAAATGGGTGGAAGGCAGCAACTACGTGGATGTAAACTTCAAGATCGACCCGAGAACACACAGGATCATCATGATGGGTGCTATTGACAACCTGGTAAAAGGTGCTGCAGGACAGGCGGTTCAGAACATGAATCTGATGTTTGGATTTAATGAGGCAGAGGGCTTATTGCAGGTTCCGATGTATCCGTAATAGAGAAATCAGAGACGAGTATATTGAATCTTATAGAGCTGTTTTTACAGAAATAAAGATCATAAATTTGCCCAAAAAGGGCAAAGGAGGAGCAGTATTATGGAAATAATTACAGGCGGTGTTACCGCTGCCAAAGGCTTCAAGGCAGCAGCAACAGCAGCAGAAATCAAATACAAAGGCCGTACAGATATGGCTATGGTTTACAGCGAAGTTCCATGTGTGGCAGCTGGGACTTTTACCACCAATGTGGTGAAGGCAGCTCCGGTAAAATGGGACCAGGATGTGGTTTATAATCATCCGGCAGCACAGGCTGTGATCTGCAACAGCGGTATTGCAAATGCATGTACAGGTGCGGAAGGATATGGCTACTGCAAGGCAACTGCAGATGCAGCTGCTGAGATTCTTGGAATCCCGGCAGACAGTGTTCTGGTTGCTTCCACAGGTGTTATCGGAATGCAGATTCCCATTGACCGAATTGTAAATGGCGTTAAGGCAATGGCACCGAAGCTGGACGGTTCCCTGGAGGCAGGAACAGAGGCAGCCAAGGCAATTATGACTACCGATACCGTGAAAAAAGAAGTAGCCGTGCAGATTGAAATCGGCGGAAAAACTGTTACCGTAGGCGGTATGTGCAAGGGTTCCGGAATGATCCATCCCAACATGTGTACCATGCTTGGATTTGTCACAACCGACGCCGCAATCTCCAAGGAAATGCTTCAGAAAGCATTAAGCGCCAACATCAAAGACACCTTTAACATGGTTTCCGTTGATGGAGATACTTCCACAAATGACACCGTTCTGCTTCTTGCGAACGGCATGGCAGGCAACCAGGAAATCACAGAAGAAGGCACTGATTTTGATAAATTTATGGAAGCTCTGAACTATATCAACACCTGTCTTTCCAAGAAAATCGCAGGTGACGGAGAGGGAGCAACCGCACTTTTTGAGGTGAAGATCCTTGGCGCAAAGACCAAAGAAGACGCAGTTACCCTGAGCAAATCTGTGGTAACTTCTTCCCTTACAAAGGCTGCAATTTATGGCCATGATGCAAACTGGGGCCGTATTTTGTGTGCTATGGGATACTCTGGAGTACAGTTTGATCCGGAGAAGGTTGACCTGTATTTTGAGAGCCGGGCAGGCAAATTAAAGATCATTGAGAACGGTGTTTCCACAGGATATGATGAGGCAGAAGCGACCAAAATCCTTTCTGAGGATGAGGTAACCGCAATCGCAGATGTGAAAATGGGAGATGCCACAGCCACTGCATGGGGCTGCGATCTTACCTATGATTATGTAAAGATCAACGCAGATTATCGTTCATAAAAGAGAGGGAAAGAAAGATGGTAAATCAGAAATATCTGGACAAGGCAGAGGTGCTGATCGAGGCACTTCCTTATATACAGCGTTTTAACCGTAAGATCGTAGTAGTAAAATATGGCGGAAGCGCCATGCTGGATGAGGAACTGAAGGCAAACGTGATCAAGGACGTAGTTCTTCTGAAGCTGGTTGGCTTCAAGCCGATCATTGTACATGGCGGCGGCAAGGAAATCAGCAAATGGGTCGGAAAGGTTGGCATGGAAGCCAAGTTTATCAACGGACTTCGCGTAACCGATGCCCAGACCATGGAGATTGCAGAAATGGTTCTTGCAAAGGTTAACAAAGAGCTGGTTACCCATGTGGAATCCCTTGGCGTACAGGCTGTTGGCATCAGCGGAAAAGACGGCGGACTTCTGAAATGCAAGAAGAAATATTCTAATGGAGAGGACATTGGATTTGTTGGAGATATTACAGGTGTAAATCCGAAAATCCTGTACGATCTGCTGGAAAAAGACTTCCTTCCGATCGTTTTCCCAATTGGATTTGATGATAATTATGACAGCTATAACATCAATGCAGATGATGCTGCATGTGCCATTGCAGAGGCTGTTCACGCAGAAAAACTCGCATTTCTTTCTGATATTGAAGGTGTTTACAAGGACAAAGATGATCCGTCATCCTTGATTTCCGAGCTTCATATTCAGGAAGCAAGGAAGCTGATCGAGGACGGTTTTGTAGGCGGCGGAATGATTCCGAAACTGAACAACTGTATCGAAGCAATCGAGCATGGAGTTAACCGGGTTCATATTCTTGACGGAAGAATTCCTCATAGTTTACTGCTGGAAATCTTCACAAACAAAGGTATTGGAACTGCTATTTTAAGAGAGGACGGAGAGAAATATTACCATGAACATGAATAATCAGATGGAAGAATCAGAAGCTAGTATTCTTCACACATATAATCGTTTTCCAGTTGTATTTGACCATGGAGAAGGAGTACATTTGTACGATTCCGAGGGCAAAAAATACCTGGATTTTGCAGCTGGAATTGCTGTAAATTCTCTTGGATATCACTATCCTTGATATGACGAAGCACTGAAAGAACAGATTGATAAGCTGACTCATATTTCCAATTTATATTACAATGAGCCTATGACTGAGGCTGGTGCCAAGCTTGTAAATGCAAGCCGTATGGATAAGGCTTTTTTCACAAACAGCGGTACAGAGGCCATTGAGGGAGCTTTAAAAGCTGCAAAGAAGTATGCATATATCCGAGACGGTCATGCAGATCATGAGATCATTGCCATGAATCATTCTTTCCATGGAAGATCCATCGGTGCACTTTCTGTTACCGGAAATGCCCATTACCGTGAGCCGTTTGAGCCTTTAATGGGCGGCGTTAAGTTCGCTGATTTTAATGATCTGGACAGCGTAAAAGCACAGATTACAGACAAAACCTGTGCCATTATTATGGAAACAGTACAGGGAGAAGGCGGCATTTATCCGGTTGAAAGAGAGTTCTTAGAGGGCGTTCGTGCACTGTGTGATGAGAAGGATATTATCCTTATTCTGGATGAAATTCAGTGCGGAATGGGACGTACCGGATACTATTTTGCATGGCAGGCATACGGTGTTCAGCCGGATATTATGACCTGTGCAAAAGCACTTGGATGCGGTGTTCCGGTTGGTGCTTTTGTGCTGAATAAGAAGGTGGCACAGGCTTCCCTGAAGCCAGGAGACCACGGTACAACTTACGGCGGAAACCCATTTGCATGTGCGGCAGTAAGCAAGGTTTTCGACATTTATGAAAGGGATATGATCCTGACTCATGTACAGGAACTGACCCCATACCTGGAGAAAAAACTGGATGAGCTTGTGGCAAAGCATGAGTGCGCAGCTGCAAGAAGAGGCATGGGATTCATGCAGGGAATTGTGATCCAGGGACGTCCGGTTGGAGAGGTTGTAAAGAAGGCTCTGGAGAAGAAGCTTCTGGTTATTTCTGCTGGAAGTGATGTGCTTCGTATTGTGCCTCCTCTTGTGATCACAAAGGCAGATATTGATGAGATGGCAGAGATTCTGGATGAGTGTCTGGCATAAATTACAGTGAAAATTTGGCACAGAAGTTCTTCTTGGCCAATGAAAAAAGATACTCTGAAAGCATGTTTTTGATGTGCTTTCGGGGTATCTTTTTTGTCTGAAAAGACCTGGGTTCGATAGTCTTATTCTTCTGCGAAGTCGAATTCGTCTTTGAATTTTTCTTTGAAAATATCAAAAACGGCGGAGAGAATGTCGTCGTCATCAACAAAAACGTAGCTCTCTGCTTCGTCATTTCCACCTTCCTCGACCTGAAGGATCAGAACTTCCTCATCCTCATTTTCCTCTTCGCCTTCCACGTCCTCGATTGGCGGGAGAAGAACTGCGTAGCGCTTTCCTTCATAATCAATCTGATCCAGAAATTCAAAGTCCATGTCTTCTCCGTTCTCGTCAGTGAGAGTGATGATCTCAATTTCCTCTTCCACTGGTGTGCTCTTG
>CAVJRB010000540.1:0-3705 GCA_963651655.1 bacterium
CCTTAAGGCTTACCTTTTTCTCAATATCAGCAGTCTCTCCTGTGATATCAATGTCAGCACCGCCGATCCAAAGGGTATTATCATTCTGCTTCAGAGTGTCCAATGCTTCATCTGTTCCAGCGATACTTACCGTATCTGGAACGGTGGTTACACTCTCCACCTGATATCCTTCTGCCGGTACGCCTACAAAATTCGCACCGATATTCACTCCGGTACGTATCTTCCAGAATTTGGTGGTAACAACAACCTTGGTGTTATCTATGGTGATGTACGACATTCTTCCAGCAAAGCTGTCCTGATTCTTATCAATAATATTCAGCTCTGTTTCCTCAGAAAAATCCTTCGTCTTGCCATCTACATCAACCGTTGCATTTACTTTATCTATTTTATTAATTAAGGACTTCGGTCCTGTAATCTTCACTTTCTCCGGGCTGGCGGTCTGTGAGCCAACCTCATAGCCCTTTCCTGGCTGACTGGAGCCATAATTTACATTAACCAGGAACTCCTGGGTTACCTTCTCTTCCAGTCTGACACTGAGATACTGGGGTGTTACCTTAATGTTGTCAGGACTGATTCCCGGACAGGAAGCCGTAATGGGAACCATAACCGGATCTGTATCCAGGCTGCCTGCCTGCTGCAGGTCTGCCGTCAGCGTAATATTCGCCTGGGTGATCTTGGTGAGAAGCCGTCTCTCTCCTGTAATGGTAACACGGATGGGATCCGGATCATCATCCTGCATGCACATCATATTCGCACTGTCCACATAAGCCGTATTCTGTAACTCCACCTTATCGCCAGCAATGGTGATACTTTTGGTGGACACCGGATTGTCTACATTTACCACAATAAACCAGATCAGAAATCCGATGAGAACAGACATGATTTTCAAAGGGAAATTCCTAGTCAGCTTTGTGTTCTTCATGTTTCATTCTCCCTTTCAGCAGATGACGGAGTTTACTGTTATTGACAACCTTCTTGTTCTGGGCCTTGATCAGAGCAGATCTTAACTCAGCGCTGGTAAGCCCTCTGCTGAGTTCCCCATTCTGTGCCACAGAAACCTGGCCGGTCTCCTCAGAGACGATAATGGTAAGGGAATCGCTTACCTCACTGATTCCCACCCCCGCTCTATGTCTGGTACCAAGCTGCTTGCTCAGTTCCATATTGTCGGACAGCGGAAGATAACAGGTTGCTGCCACAATACGATTGCCACGCACAAGAACAGCACCGTCATGAAGCGGTGTATTATGCTCAAAAATATTGATCAGAAGCTGGCTGGTAAGAACCGCATCCACATTGATTCCGGTACGCTCATATTCACTGAGACGGATATTCTGTTCAATTACGATCAGAGCTCCGGTCCGCACCTCTCCCATATCAAAGCATGCCTTTACCAGCTCATTGATGGTCTTATCTGTAAATCGCTCCTGTACTTCTTTCCCGGAATCCAGCGGAAAAATAGATGCCACAATTTTCTTCTGCCCCAATTGCTCCAGCATTTTACGCAGTTCAGGCTGGAAAATAACAACTACACTGGTAAGAAGTATGGTAGATAGATTCTTAATGATCCAAAGGATCGTATTCATCTTCAGGATATAAGCAAACAAAATAAAAAGGAGCACGATCAGGATTCCCTTAAGCAGCGTATAGGCACGGGTAAATTTGATCCATACCATAAACTGATATATAAAAAAGGAAATCAGGGCAATCTCCAGTATGTCTGTAACTCCCAGACTGGGCAGGGATAATTTCGACAAATATCCTGATAATGTGACTGCCAAATCCTGCATAGCGTACTCCTTTCCGGTACAGGTCTTCCCCACGCTCAGTGGGGAAGCCGTCTTCATTGTTTCATTAATATCCTGCTTTTAGAGATCCTTCAGGGATTCCTCAAGCTTTTTCTCAAAATCCACATCCTTTGCAGCTGGTTTCTCGGCCTGTCTCGGTCTTTTCTCAGCAGCTGGAACAGCAGTTTTCTTTCTCTTCGGTCTTTCATCCTGACGGAAAATCGGATTCGCATAGGTGCCAGAGGACTCTTCTGACCTGCGCTCTTCTCTTACCGGCTCTGCATTGATCTTCTTGATGCTTCTTTCTGAGGTAGCAACAGATGCCTTGGGCACTGCCTTCACATAGTAGAAATACTCATCATCCTCGTATTCCAGCCTCTCAGCTCTGCTGTAATCCCCGCCAAATGCGAAGAATTCCAGCACCAGTGCAAGAAGCACTGCTAAAACCGTACACACAAGCAGCGGTACCATTGCAACGGTTGCATTCAGGTTCATTCCAAAACTTCCAACCAGCATTATAAACACATATGCCACACCGCCTGTAATAATGGATATCCTCCATGCATGATCAAAGGAACGGGTACGGATCAGGTTCACCAGCAGCGTCACTGCTACAAAAGCCACAACAGCGATCCACATTCCCCAGTTCTGCACCAGACCGTCTGCCATGATCTGCAGTTTGTCTGTCATATCAAGATCCGGATTCGACAGAATCGCGGACTGTACTCTCAAGAAACGGATAAAATAATACATTACCACACCGCATCCGGCCGGAATTGCAGACAGACTGCTCTCCATCAGTCCGCTTCCAATCGGAAGCAGTGCCGGAATACTGAACGCAAAGGAAAGCGGGGTAAACACAAATGTTATATTCTGCTCTCCGCTGAATCTCATAAAGAAAATGAGCATCAGCAGAATAATCACCAGCATAAAGCCTGCCACTTCAATTCCAAGCGCATAGCTGTGAGCAAGGATCAGTATAAAACCAATATACATCATAGCGGAAGACGGCAGGATAGAACAGATCAGTGCCAGGATCAGAATGACAAATACGTTATTCAGCTGGGACATATACCCCATGTTGGAATTGATCCATAAAAAATATACCAGCGCAAGCACAAATTTCAGTACAGGCAGGATATACATTTCATACTGTCCGTATATTCCTTTTATTTTCTGCTTTAATTCAAGTAATGCTGTCATTTTCTATATCCTCCTGACATTTCACGTCCTGCGAATTTCTTTTCTTCACGGTTGTAAATCTTCTCCAGCCTGGTCAGCTGAGAATAATACTCCTTCACGCTTTTCTTGGCTCTGTGATATTTCACGGTATACTGAATATAGGTAAGCAGTGTATACACTACCAGTGTCCCCACGTATCCAGCCAGGACCACCACACCAAGAGAAACCAGATCCATCTTGTGAACATTATCCAGAAGATATTCCAGATTATATGCTGCGATCAGTGCAAGTATCAGTCCATATCCAATTGTAACAAGGAAAAAATTCTTAATCAGTGCCAGACCGATATAATCACTCCTGTAATACTTGCTCACCGGAAGATATTTCCTGCCTTCCTGTTTCTCATATAAAGCAAGCCGGTCCATTATCTTTACTTTTTCTTCGTTTATCATAAATGGCTCCTTATGCATTTCTTTTAAAGCTGAAAAGCTATACTCATACAGGATGATTGTATCATATATCCCATGGCATGAAAAGTGTTTTTTTACCTGTTGCTTCCAATACATACCGTCAGGAAAAATACATGGGATGCACCCTTTTCCAGAAGAGCATGTGCAAGCACATCCATGGTACTTCCAGTAGTATACACATCATCAACCAGCAAAATACGCATTCCCGATGGATTTCCCACAACCTGGAAAGCTTCTTTCAGATTCTTCTTACGTCCTGCCGCATCCAG
>CAVJRB010000540.1:3715-6702 GCA_963651655.1 bacterium
CTTCTGGGACCTGGTCGCCCTGTTTTTCTTCAGAAGAGAAACATCCACCGGAATTCCCGCACTTCGGGCCAGTTCCTCTGCAAGCAGTTCTGCCTGATTAAACCCTCTTCTGCGCAGCTTCCTCCAGTGAAGCGGAACTGGAACGATCACATCCGGCTTCCACAAAGCCAGCTGATCCCTCCCATAAAGATACAGTGCTCTTCCGTAAAAGCGGCTGTATTCCCGGCAGCCAAAGTATTTATATTTCATAATCGAGTATTTCATCCGGTCATCATACAGAAAAATACCTCTTCCCTGGTCAAAAGCACCCGGGGCGGCCTTGCAGTCCCTACAGTATTCTTCCTCTTCTCTCACCGGTTTTCCGCATTTGTAGCATCTTGCTCCCTGGATGGGTCTCAGGTCTCCTGCACACTCCGGACAGATCAGTGCATGGCTGTCCTTAAGAATCCTGTGACACAGGGGACACCGTCTGGGATACAGCAGGTTCAGAAAGCTCCCGTATCCTTGCTCCAAGAGAGCTGTAACGTTTTTGCTGCTTCTCATTGCGGATCATCTCCCCAAAGGTTTCCTCACTTCCAACTACAGTTACGCATTTCCTTGCCCGCGTCACTCCTGTATACAGAAGGTTGCGGTTCATCAGCATCTTCGGGCCGGAAAGAAGGGGCAGGATTACTGCCGGGTACTCCGAGCCCTGGGATTTATGTATGGTTATGGCATATGCAAGCTCCAGTTCTTCCAGCTGTTTAAAGGAATAATCCGCGAAACGGCCATCCTCAAACTCCACAGTGGCAGTCTCTGCAAATTCATTAATTTCCTTCAGAATTCCTGTATCCCCATTGAACACGCCTACGCCTTCCTCTACCGGAATTCCGTATTTTCCACGGACTTCCCATTCCATCTGATAGTTGTTCCGGATCTGCATGACCTTATCCCCTTCCCGGAAAAGCCGTTCGCCGATCTCTTTTTCTTTTTTGTCAGGACCAGCCGGATTCAGATACATCTGCAAAATCTGGTTCAGCCTTTCTACTCCAAGAAGTCCTTTTCTCATAGGCGTCAAAACCTGGATTTCAAAAGGCTTTGCATCCACATATCGCGGAAGCTTCTCCTGAATCAGTGCAATGACCACCCGGATAATAATGTCCGCATCGTATCTCTTTAAAAAGAAAAAATCCCGGCTTTTATTATCCAGAGAAATCTGCTGTCCATTGTGGATTTTGTGGGCATTCACCACAATATCACTGTGGGAAGCCTGCCGGAAAATCTTCTTCAGCTCTACCACTGGAAAAACCCCGCTTTGTATGATATCGCGCAGCACATTTCCAGGTCCCACGCTTGGCAGCTGGTTCTCATCGCCTACCAGTATGATTCTGGTTCCGGCTGTCACAGCAAGAAGCAGGGAATGCATGAGAAAAATATCTACCATAGACATCTCATCAATGATGATCACATCCGTATCCAGCGGATTCTCCGCATTTCTGTCAAAATGAATGCCCTGGGATTCCCGGTTGTCATCATCAGGAACTCCATTCAGCTCAAGCAGGCGGTGTATGGTCTGCGCCTCATATCCAGTAGCCTCTGTCATGCGCTTCGCCGCACGTCCAGTTGGCGCTGCCAGCCGAAGCGTCGCCCCTTCTCCTTCAAAAAAACGGATAATGGCATTGATGGTGGTTGTTTTACCGGTACCAGGTCCTCCTGTAAGCACAAACAGTCCGTTTCCCGCAGCTTCTATCACAGCTTTCTTCTGCATTTCTTCAAGCACAGTACCTGTTTCTTTCTCGATCTGAGCAATCCGTCTCTCCATCATCTGTTCATCCTGAGGGTAACGGATGTTCAGCTCCGTCAGCATTCTGGCAGTATTCAGCTCCAGATGATAATACTGACTTGGATAAACAAGCACGATGCCGTCTTTCTCCTTCAGTACCAGATTCCTGTCTAGAGCCATATCCATAAGATGCTTCTCCATATAAGAAACATCTACACGCAGCAGCTGGGATGCCCTTGCAAACAGCTCTTCCTTGGGAAGATAAACATGACCTTCCCCGGAAGCCTGGATAAGAGTATACATCATGCCGCTGCGGATCCTGTAATCTGAATCTGCATGAATCCCAATACGGGAGGCAATGGCATCTGCTATTTTGAAGCCTACACCGGAAATATCATCAGCAAGACGATATGGATTTTCCTGAAGGACTCCATACACGGACTGGCCATATTTCTGATAGATCTTGGCTCCAAGGTTTAGGGAAATCCCATATTTCTGCAGGAACATCATCGCTTTTCGCATATCCGCCTTCTCGGTAACCTGAGCAGCGATTTCCCTGGCCTTCTTTTCACTGATCCCCTTCACCTCTGCCAGTCTTTCCGGCTCTTCTTCCACGATTCTCAGGGTGTCCTCGCCGAAATACCGGACGATTCTCGCAGCCAGTGCAACTCCCACTCCCTTAATCGCCCCGGAACCAAGATAACGCTCCATTGCCTGGGTATCCTCTGGTGCTTTCTCCGCATAGGAATGGATCACAAACTGCCTGCCGTACACATGGTGCTGGGAAAACTGTCCCTCTGCCTCAATGGTTACCCCCTGGGTAATATCCGGAAAAGTTCCCACGCAGGTGATTTCTTCCTCGGAATCTGAGGTTTTAAGTACCATAACTGTGTAGCCGTTTTCTTCATTTCGGAATACCACATGATCAATATATCCTGTAATTTTCTCACTCATCCCTTATTCTCCTGCTGCCAGTACATATCCAAAAGTCATCCCTTCTGGTATTCCCATCAGACAGAATTCCTCCTGTTCACAAAGGGTACTGCATAAGCAGTACCCTTCTCCTGAATAATCCATTATAATCTCCGCAAATACAGTCCCTGCCATTACTCTTCCATTCTGGTAAGCACTTCGGCATATTTGCCTGTTCCCACCACAACAGCGGACATGGCATCCTGCACGGTAAGCGTGCTTACTCCGGTCTTCTGCTCGATCAGAGTATCCA
>CAVJRB010000541.1:0-2417 GCA_963651655.1 bacterium
AGAAGGCTGTTTCTGGAATTCTGGAAAGGGCAGCCCCTTCGGCTGATCGGCGTTGCCCTGACCGGGCTTACCGATGAGAGCTTCGAGCAGATGTCGTTATTTGAGGATACGAAGAAAAAAGAGCAGCGTCAGAAGCTGGATGCTACTTTGGATGCCATCCGCATGAAGTTTGGCAACGACAAGATCACCCGGGCCAGCATTATGAACAGCAATTCCGGCATGGGTCGAAAGGCCAAGGCGCAGATGGAGAACGAAGCCGAGAAGCGAAAGAAAAACCTGTACAGCGAAAATTAGGGAACCGCCATATTGACGAAGGTACTTGATTTTCTCTTTATTAACTGATAAGAAAGACTAGAAAGCTATGAAAAAACAACTGGATTACAAAAATATCATAAAAGAAACTGTGATTCTTACCTGGGCAGTGGCCATCATTGCGGCAGCCGTTTATTTCTTTCTGGTACCAAGCCATACTTCTGTAAGCAGTATTTCCGGTCTTGGTATTGTGCTGTCCAATTTTGTGCCCCTGCCTTTGTCTGCCATCACCATGATCCTGAACGTGGTGCTTCTGATCATCGGATTTTTCACCTGCGGAAGGGAATTCGGGGTAAAGACCGTTTATACAAGCATTGTTCTGCCGCTGTTTATCGGTCTTTTTGAAAGGATCTTCCCGGATTTTGAATCTATGACCGGAAGCCAGGAGCTGGATGTGCTCTGCTACATTCTGGTGGTCAGCGTGGGCCTGAACATTTTGTTTAACCGGAATGCGTCCTCCGGCGGACTGGATATTGTGGCAAAGATCATGAACAAGTACCTGCACATGGAGCTTGGCAGGGCCATGTCCCTTTCCGGCATGTGCGTGGCCCTTTCCGCAGCACTTGTGTACGATAAGAAAACGGTGGTGCTCAGTATTCTGGGAACCTATTTCAACGGCATGGTGCTGGACCACTTTATTTTCGACCACAATATCAAACGGCGCGTGTGCATTATCACAAAGAAAGAGGAGGAGCTTCGAAGGTTTATCATTGAGGATCTTCACAGCGGCGCCACCATTTACGAGTCTATTGGAGCCTACAACATGCAGAAGCGCAATGAGATCATCACCATTGTGGACAAAAATGAGTATCAGAAGCTGATGAATTTCATTAATCACGAAGACCCCAAGGCCTTTGTGACGGTTTACAATGTTTCGGACATGCGCTATCAGCCGAAGATGTGAGAGGCAGGTGAGAGCAGATATGAGCAAAGAGAAAAAATCCGGAAGTACAATTCAGGAGCCTGGTAAGAAAGCCGGCAAATCCGGGAAGAAATCCCGGAATCAGAAGAAAAAGCTAAAGGGAATTCTGACTGCATGCATCGTGGTCCTTGTTCTTTTGATTGTGGGACTGATCGCATATGAGATTGTCGTAAATACGAAAACCATGGGCGGAAACATTACCGTCAACGGAGCAAATGTTTCCCGTCTTACTCCCAAAAAAGCCAGTGAGACCTTAAGCTCTGCTTTCGAATCGAAGCAGCTGACTTATGTGGAAAACGGGAATACCGTATATACCGTTACCCTTGGAAATCTGGGCTATTCCCTGAACCAGGCGGATCTGCTTTCCCAGCTGGAACAGATCATGGAGGAACATCAGAAGAACTGGAAGCTGTTCCGGGGAAGAGAAAACGATACGGTGACCTTAACGGTGCAAAGGGATGACCAGAAGTTCACAGATGCGTTAACAGAAGGGAATTTCGCCGGAAGCGGCGAGCGAGTGGCCTCCACAAGCGCAGGCATTTCCTATGACAGCCAGCAGGATTCCTATGTGGTGATCCAGGACCAGCTGGGGAATCAGATTGATGAGGGAAAATTAAGGCAGTACACAGAAGCCTATGTGAGCCAGAGTCTGGACGATTCTTTTTTCAAAAACAATCTGCAGATCCAGGTGAACGAAAACCTCTACAAGGCGGCAGAGGTAACAGCGGATTCCACAGAGCTGAACGAAAAGGCAACAGAATTGAATACCCTTCTTTCCAATTACAGGAATGCTTCCATTACCTACACCTTCGGAAGTGTGACGGAGGGGCTGAATGGGGATACCACAGGTGCCTGGCTGCAGATTTCAGACGACGGGATTACCGTGGATGAGGCACAGGCTCAGTCCTACGTGGAGAATCTGGCTGGAAAATACAACACCATTTATGTGCCAAGATCCTTCCAGACCACAGGCGGCGGTGTCATAGAAGTGAGCAACAACGAGTATGGCTACCGGATCGACCAGAGCGGGGAAGTTCAGCAGATCCTTACAGATTTAAAGAGCGGGGAGGCAGTTACCCGTGAGCCCGTTTACGAGAAAGCCGGCCTGTCACGAAACGGAACCGATGACCTGAACGGAAGCTACATTGAGGTCAGTCTGTCCCAGCAGCATTTGTGGCTGTAC
>CAVJRB010000542.1:0-18255 GCA_963651655.1 bacterium
GTAATTTTGCAAATGGTCTGTTAAACTATAAGAAATAAAAGAAGAAGGAAGGTGACGTGGACTGAGCTATACTTCTTACATAAGATGAAAATATAAAGATTTTTTTAGTAATAAGAATACAGTCAGAAGAAATAATAAAGTACATGAGATGACAATACTGAATCAAAAGAAGGGAAATGCTCATGTCAAACACAAAACATGAAGACGCGATTATGAAAATGGGTTTTCGATATTTTCGTGATCAGATACTGAAGATGTTAGGAATTGATTACAGCTATGTAGATATCGGGCCTACCGAGCTTGTGGAGTTAACTATTCATTCTTTATTTATGGATTTTACATTTCTGACAACTGAAGATTTTTATATTCATGTGGAGTTTCAGACCACGGATTCCGGAAAAGAGGACCTAAGAAGGTTTCATGCATATGAAGCAGTTTTTTCAAATGAAACAGGGAAAAATGTGCTTACATATGTGATTTATTCTGGCGGCATAAAAAGGGCCAAAGACACATTAGATTGTGGTGCTTACCAGTATAAAGTTTTTCCTGTATTTCTGACACAAAAGAGTGCAGACGAAGTTTTCCATTATTTACAGGAAAAGAGCTGTACAGGAGAAAACTTTACAGAAGAAGACTTTGCAAAACTGTCATTAACACCATTGATGAGCAGTGGACAAAGTAGAAAAGATACAATAAAAACAGCAATACTACTTGCAAAACAGGATAAGCGGGAGACCGCAGAGAAAACAATGGCCATATTATACACTTTGGCGGATAAATTTCTGGATGGAAATGATTTGGAAGAGATAAAGGAGGTTGTGGCAATGACGAGGTTAGGGCAAATGCTGTTTGATGATGGTGTGAAGGCTGGAAAAAGCGAGGGAAGACTGGAAGGAAGAATAGAAGGAAGTGATAGAACGGCATTATTGATCAAGAAGCTTTTGCAAGCTGATAGAATGCCAGAGTTGCAGCTTGCATTGGACGATCCCGGGTATAGAGAAAAACTGATGGAAGAATATGGAATAAAATAAAGCTAAGTGAAATAAGCGAAGAGCCGGAGCACAAGTTGTTTTCGGCTCTTTTTGTGTAGTGTTTTGGCTGTAATAATTTCTTCCGGCAATTTTTATAACAAGACGATTTTATATATAAAAAAGCGAATTTGTGAATGTGAAATTTTAGTCTTCTATATTATGATAGCGTTAGAGAAAACTATTAACAATTATCACTAGCCATTTAATCTGAGAACAGATATTAGCATCAATAAAAGAACAGGAGAGAAAATAAAATGAGCAAAAAACAGGTGTTTAACCCATATCTTCCATCTTATGAATATATCCCGGACGGGGAGCCGAGAGTGTTTGGGGACAGAATTTATCTTTATGGCAGTCATGACCGTTTCGGTTCGGCGGGATTCTGTCTGAATGATTATGTGTGTTATTCGGCAGATGTAAATGATCTGACAGACTGGAAATATGAGGGCGTGATTTATCCCAAAACAGCGGATCCGCGAAATCAGAATATTCCGGAGAATGCGCCAGAGCAGACACTTCTTTTCGGAATCAAGCCGGAAAAAGAGGAAGATTTAAACCCGAGAGGAATCCACGCGCAGTGGGCACCGGATGTGGTGCAGGGGCCGGACGGGCGTTACTATCTCTATTATTGTCTGGACTTTTTACCGGAAGTAGGAGTTGCGGTATGTGATACACCTGCTGGAAAATATGAGTATCTGGGGCTGGTGCAGCACGCAGACGGCACGCCTCTTGGAAAAAGAAAAGGTGATCTGCTTCAGTTTGATCCCGGAGTTTATGTAGAGGGAAACGAGGTCTATCTGTATTCCGGAAATGCACCTATGGATCCTAAATATGAAAACGGAACTCAGGGTTCTCAGGTTATGAAGCTGATGCCTGATATGATCACTTTAAAAGAAGAGCCGAAAAAATTACTTCCAAGCATTATGGAAAGTGAGGGAACCGGATACGAGGGCCATGAGTTTTTTGAGGCAAGTTCTATCCGTAAAATCAACGGACTGTATTATCTGGTTTATTCTTCTGTCCGCAGTTCCGAACTCTGCTATGCAGTAAGTGAAAAGCCGGATGAAGGCTATCGTTATGGCGGAACACTGGTGGATATCGGAGATCTGGTGCTTCGGGGAAAAACAGAAGGAGAGTCAGTGAACCCGCTTGGAAATACCCATGGCGGAATGGAGTGTATGAACGGTCAGTGGTACATTTTCTACCATCGTCAGACCAACCGCACCAATTTCAGCCGCCAGGGATGTGCAGAGAAAATTTATATCAAAGAAGACGGAAGTATTGACCAGGTCGAGGTAACTTCCTGTGGCCTGAATGATGGACCGCTGGAAGCTGAGGGAACATACCCGGCGAGAATCTGCTGTCATCTTACGGGAAAAGCACCTATGCGCATGTCACATCCGCTGGCAATGAAAATGGATTATCCGTTCTTAACTCAGGATTGCCACGACATTGAGCCGGAATCTGAGGAAGCAAAACAAGAGAAAATTTTCCCGGTTCAGTATATTGCCAATATTCAGGATGCTAACATTGTGGGATACAAGTATTTTGATTTTAGAAATGTAAAAAAGCTTGCGCTTGTTGTAAGAAAAAGGTCAGAAATAGTTGAGGGAAAAATTTTGGTTGGACAAGGTCTAAATGATTTTTCCTGCGGAAGCATTTCTGTTCAGATGAGTGCAGATGGAGAAAAACAATGGATTGAAATAACAGATGATGTGCAGCTGAAAGATGGTATTTATCCTCTCTATCTGAAATTTGAGGGAGAAGGTTCACTGGATTTGGCACAGTTTAAATTTGCGTAGGCAGTATTGATTAAAAAACATTAGATGAAAAGGAAATACATACATGGAAAAATATTTAGATCAGAAATTATCACCTGATGAACGTGCAAAGGATCTTCTGGAGAAAATGTCTCTGGAAGAAAAAATGGGGCAGATTCGCTGCTTTTTCGGAGAAAATGATGACGCAGACAAGGATGCTCCTTACGGAATTGGGCAGGTTTCCACACTGGAAATGAGAAATATTACAAGCCTGGAAGAAGCTGCGAAATGGCAGTGTGATCTTCAGGAAAAGCTGATGAAAAATTCACCACATCACATTCCGGCAGTTTTTCATATGGAAGGTCTTTGCGGTGCATTTATCCAGGATGCATCAAGTCTGCCATCTGGCATTGGTAGAGCCTCTTCCTTTGATCCGGAACTGGAAGAAAAACTGGCAGAGATGGTGGCAAGACAGGAAACAGCAGTTGGCATTACCCAGATTCTGGCTCCGGTACTGGATATTTCCAGAGATTCCAGAATGGGACGACAGGGAGAAACCTACGGTGAGGATCCTACACTGGCAGCTGCTATGGGTGCAGCTTATACAAGTGGAATCCAGAAAACAGAAAAAAGCGGTGGGCGAAAGGCGGAATCTGTGGCAAAGCATTTTCTCGGGTTCCATGCTTCACAGGGCGCAGTTCACAGCGCCAACTGCGAGATTACAGAGCGTACACTGGAAGAAATTTACGGAAAACCATTCCAGGCAGCAATCAGCGAATCCAAGCTTCATGGAATTATGCCCTGCTACTGTGTAATTAATGGAGAGCCGTTATCTTCTTCCCGGAAAATGCTGACTGGTCTGCTGCGAGAGCAGATGGGATTCGACGGCGTGACTGTTGCGGATTACAGTGCTGTTTCCAATGTTCACACAGCGCAGCATCTGTATGAAAGTGTAACGGAAGGTGGAAAACATTGCCTGGAAGCTGGCATGGATGTGGAAACTCCCACCCGCTGCGGCTTTAATGATGAATTGATGGAGTGGCTGAAAAATGGAAAAGCGGACATGGTGGCACTTGATAAAGCGGTGTACCGAATCCTCTGTGCGAAATTCAGAATGGGACTGTTTGAGCATCCGTTTGCCCTTGAAGGAGCAGAACTGAAGGCGGCATTTTACAATGAAAAAGACCAGGAGCTTATGCTGCAAAGTGCCCGTGAATCCATGATCCTTCTGAAAAATGACGGTGCACTTCCTATTCGAAAAAATGTGAAAAAGATTGCTGTGATCGGGTGTCATGGAAAAGATGCCAGAAGCTTTTTTGGCGGCTATACCCATTTGAGTATGACGGAGGCAGTATATGCAGCAGCCAATTCACTGGCTGGTGTTGAGGCAGATCCTGAGAAAAATAAAGAAGCAAAATCTTATAAAACCATTCCGGGTACCCAGATTCAGAGTGATGAAACAGAAGAATTTGACGCAATTTTGAAACGCCAGAAACCGCAGTGCAAGAACCTGGTAGAAGGTCTGCGGGAGGCTTTGCCGGATGTGGAAATTGGTTATGCATACGGTTATCCAATTGCCGGAAATGACACATCTCATTTCACAGAAGCACTGGAACTGGCGAAGGATGCGGATTTGGTAATTCTTACCCTTGGAGGAAAGCATGGTTCCGGTTCTGTGGCATCTATGGGCGAGGGCGTGGATGGAGCAGACATAAACCTTCCAGTTTGCCAGGATGTATTTATTGAGGAAGCGGCGAAGCTGGGAAAAACGATGGTGGGTGTTCATTTTAACGGACGAGCTATTTCCAGTGATATTGCGGATAAATATCTGAATGCCATTGTGGAGGCATGGAATCCTTCTGAGATGGGAGCACAGGCAATCGCGGATGTGTTGACAGGGGCTTTCAATCCCTGCGGAAGGCTTCCGGTATCAGTGGCTTATCATGCTGGTCAGCTGCCGATTTATTACAATCATCTGAACGGTTCTTCCTGGCATCAGGGGGACAGCATTGGATTTAAGGATTACGTGGATCTGCCGCATACGCCCAGATATTATTTTGGACATGGACTTTCTTATACTACGTTTGAGTATGGAGAAATAAAAATAGGCAATGCAGCAGGTATGACTGAAAACAGCGTACAAAATGGACAGACAATTGCTGTGAATCAGGCGAATGAGAGAAGAGTGGAAGCTCTTCCAACAGAAAATCTTCGAATTTCAATGGAAATTAAAAATACAGGTTCCTGCGCTGGAACGGAAGTGGTTCAGTTATATCTGAGAGATTGCTATGCGAGTAAAGCAAGACCGGTAATGGAGCTTGCTGGATTTGCCAGAATTTATCTGGAAGCCGGGGAGAAAAAGTTAGTAGAATTTGAAATATCCCCATCCCAGATGGCGTTCCTGGATGACAACATGCAGTGGAAAATTGAAACTGGCGATATTGATGTGCTGATTGGTTCCTCTTCCGAAGATATCCGTCAGAGAGGCAGCTTCCGGATCAGCCGGGACGCATGGATCGATGGAAAAACACGAAAATTCTACTCCATTGGAAAAATAAAATAATACTGTGAAATTTTCCCCGATTATTGGCGAAGTAAATTTATAAAGACACTGTGTTTTCGGAGAAATACATATAAGAACGAAGATTTATACAATATAAGCGAGCTGCAAACAGGCAGTATAATTGCAAGTGTAGATATAATAGGAGGTATACCATGCAAATATATGATTGTAAAGTAAATCATCTGACCAATCCGCTGGGATTTCGCATGACAAGAACTGTTTTTTCCTGGAAAGTAAAGGATGCGCAGGGAAAACACCAGACTGAGGCGAGAATCCAGGTTGCAGCAGATGAGAATATGGCTGAGACTTTAAATGATACAGGCTGGTCCACATCCTTGGACAGTCTTGCCAGCAAGGTAGAGGTGGAACTGAAACCAGTCACCCGATATTACTGGACGGTTTCTGTGAGAAGCGACGCTTCTGTAAAAAATGACGCAGGTGAAAATGTACCAGAGGAAGCTACGAGCCCGGTGCAGTGGTTTGAGACAGGAAAGAGAGAACAGCCCTGGATCGGAAAATGGATTACCTGTAACAACGAGGAGCCTCGGCACCCAATCTTTGAAAAGAAGATTAATTTGGCAAAAGAAATTGGGGCTGATGGAGCAGAAAAAACAAAAGAGGTGGAAAAAGCAAGGCTTTATATCTGTGGACTTGGACTTTATGAAGCTTATTATAATGGAAAAAGAATTGGTGATGAGTACCTGACACCGTATAGTACAGATTATACTCAGTGGGTGCAGTATCAGACCTATGATGTGACAGAACTGGTGAGAGACAACACCCGAGCTACACAGAAAATAACGGATGGAGCAGAAATCTATGAAAATAAAATGGCAGCTTCCTCTACAGAAACAGTCGCTGCAGCAGCTGCACCAACCACCGGGTTATCCATCCTACTTGGCAACGGCTGGTACAAAGGCCGCTTCGGTTTTTCCGAAGAAGGAAAAACTGGCTATTGGGGCAAAGAGTGGAAACTGATTGCAGAGCTTCAGTTGTTTTACAAAGACGGAACCAGCGAAGTAATCGGCACAGATGATAGCTGGACAGTAAAAAGAAGCAACATTACATTCTCAAATCTCTACGATGGAGAGCACCAGGACGATACTTTGGAAGCAATGCCGGAAGAACAGGCAGTATTGTGTGATGCACCAGCAGGAGCGTTATCTGACCGCATGAGCCTCCCTGTAAAAATGCATGAAACCTTCAAACCAGTAGAGCTGATTCATACACCTGCAGGAGAAGAAGTATTCGATCTTGGACAGGAATTTGCCGGACTTTTCACTCTTCATGTACATGAACCAAAAGGTACGAAAATCCATATTCAGACTGGCGAAGTTATGCAGAATGGAAACTTCTATAACGAAAATCTTCGCAGTGCCAAGTCCGAATATATCTATATTTCAGACGGAGAAGAGCATATTCTGATGCCGCACTTTACCTATTTTGGTTATCGTTATGTGAAGGTAGAGGGCGTTCATAATCTGAAAAAAGAGGACTTCACAGGCATTGCCCTTTACAGTGAAATGAAGGAAGCAGGACAGCTGAAAACAGGAAATCCTCTAGTAAATCGCCTGGTCGAAAATGCCCGCTGGGGACTGAAAAGCAACTTTATAGATGTGCCTACAGACTGCCCGCAGCGTGACGAGCGCCTCGGCTGGACTGGCGATGCTCAGGTATTTTCCCTGACTGCAACATATCTGGAAAACACTTATGCGTTCTATGCCAAATACTTATATGATATGGGAAAAGAACAGTCCCACAGAGACGGAAAAGTGCCGGATGTAGTGCCGTCACCAGGACTTGACAGCACCGCCTGCGTATGGGGAGATTCCGCCTGCATTATGCCATGGAATCTGTATCTGTTTTATGGTGACAAGAGTATTCTGGAAGACCAGTTTGAAAGCATGCGAAGCTGGGTGGATTATATTCGAAAAGTGGATGGTGATAACCACGGTTGGCGCTATGTTTTCCACTATGGAGACTGGCTGGCACTGGACAATCTAAACCCGGGACCAGAGACCGTCATGGGCGGAACTGACGAAGAATTTATTGCCAATCTGTACTATGCGATCAGTGCAGGTCTGGTAGCAAAAGCAGCAGGAGTAATTGGCAAAAAAGCAGAGCAGGAAGAGTATCAGAAGCTCTCTGATGAGCAGTTTGACATTGTGAAAAAGGAGTATTACAGCCCTACTGGACGCTGCTGTATCAAGACACAGACAGCCCTTTTACTTACTTTGAAATACAATCTTTCCTGTAATGAAGAACTGGTGAAAAAGCAGCTTCGCAAGCTCTATGAGGAGAATGATGGAAAGCTGAAAACCGGTTTTGTAGGGACTCCGTTAATGTGCAATATCATGTCCGATCATGGCATGGAAGATATTGCATACGGACTGCTTCTCAACGAAGAATACCCTGGCTGGCTCTATGAGGTGAAGCTTGGAGCAACCACAATCTGGGAGCGCTGGAACAGCCTTCTGGAAGATGGAACCATTTCAGGAATCGGCATGAACAGTATGAATCATTATTCTTATGGTTCTATTGTAGAATGGATGTTCCGCCACGGTGCAGGAATCAATACGATAGACAGTGCGCCAGGACTCCGAACCATATCTATGGAGCCAACTCCAAATCTGGAAATTGGATTTATGAATGCAGCGTATGATTCTGCCTGTGGTACATATCGCTGTGGTTGGAAGCTTATTTCGGACGATGAAATTAAGATTACTGCGGAAGTACCGTTCGGTGGCCATGCAAACCTTGTTTTACCCTATGTGCCAGAAGAGGTGGTGAAAGATAAAACAAATGCAATAACGGCAAATGTACAAAAAAGAATTTGCGTTTTAGAGGCAGGTATTTATGAGATTCAGTATAAAATGACAAAGTCTCTGAAAAAAGAATACAGTTTGGATTCTACCTGTCGCGAACTTTTGAAAAAAGCGGAAATTAAAGCATATATGGATAAAGAAAACTGGGACATTCCAATGCAGTATCTTGGAAACACAGTATACGAAATGCACGAACTTTTCCCGGCTGCTGCACCGAAAGAAAAAATGAAGAAGTTGGATGAATTTTTAAAGAAAATAACAGGTGAAAGTTTATGAAAATAATGCAAAAAGCAGTTCCGGTATGGGGCAAAAATTTGAGTGAAAAGTATAACCAGTTCCTTGGTTTCCGTGCAGATCTGGACTTGGAAGAGGAGGCAGAAATTACGATTTATCTGGCGGCCAGAACCTATTACCGTCTGTACATAAATGGTGAAATGGTAATGAACGGACCTGCCAGAACAGCAGCTGGTTATTGCAGAATTGATGAACTGAAAAAGGTATTAAAAGGGAAAGTCAAGCTGGCAATTGAGGTGGATGCCTACAGTACAAGTAAGCGCTACTGCAATGATAATACCATGGAACCAGGGGCTTTGGCGGTAGAAGTTTATGGCAGAACTATAGAAGGTGAGGGCCTGGCAAAACAGGAAAGTACGGTAGAAGATGAGAGAGGAACAGAAAAACTGCTGACCTGTACAGGGGATGATAACTGGCGCTATACAGAGCTCACTTACCGTGCCGGAATGGTTGAATTAATGAGTCACTCCAGAGGTATTATTGAATATTATCGCCTGAAACCAGACAGTCTTAACTGGATAACTGCAGAGACAAATGCAGGGGATGATAAGAGTAGAAATACGGCAGATTTCACATTTCATAAACCAGTCCCGGTAGTAGAAAAAATTACATTTTTGAAGCGCCGTTCACCCTATCCGACCTACGAAAGAATCCCGTTCCGAAAACTGGAACAGGTAACGGAAATGAAGCAAATCGGCCACGTCGGGGAAGATGAGATGATTTCTCTTGTAGAACTTGTGAAGCCGGACTGGAAGTATCTGGTGCCGGAAGAAAATAAGTTTCTGGAGGAACTTCAGAAGGAGAGTGATACTCTTTTCCGTGGAAAATACAGGAGAATTTTATGGCGTGAAAGAACCAAATATACTGATTTGTTTAACAAAAATGCCACATATGAGAGCTTATCTGATATTGACAGAAGTGGTGAAGCTGGATGGCATGAGGGACTGAGTCAGGATATTCCTGCAATCGCAATTACAGCAAGTGAAGGAAATCCTGCTGCAACATTTTCCCTGGAAAAATCTGAAGTCGGATTCATTCATCTGCAGGCTGCTGTAGAGGAAAAAACAGTTCTGGATATCATAAATTCCGATTACCTTGACGAAGAAGGCGCACTCAAAGCGAACACCTATATTTGCCGTTTTGAACTGGAACCTGGGGAATATGACCTTATGTCCATGGAGCCAAAGCTTTGCAAGTATGTAAAAGTAGTAGCAAGGACAAAAGGAAAAGTAATTTTCACCCATCCGGAGCTTTTGAATGATACATATCCAGATGAGGGAAATAATACATTCCGCTGCAGCGATGGAGATATAAACAACATTTATGAAGCTGCGAAACGAACTCTACGTCTGAATACACTGGATATTTTTATGGACTGTCCGGAGCGTGAGCGTGGCGGCTGGCTGTGTGATTCTTATTTCTCAGGTTATGCGGCATGGCAGCTGTTTGGAGATCACCGTGTGGAAAAAGATTTTATGGAGAACTTTTTTCTCACAGACGGCAACGTTTACAGAGACGGATTTTTCCCGGAAGTATATCCTGGAGTTCATGCAGATGAGGCGGATCCCGGCATTGAAAGCTGGTCTTTTTGGCTGTTGGCGGAGCTTTACAGTTATGTGAAACGTTCTGGTGACCGGGAGTTTGCAGAACGCCATTATAGAAGAATTGAGACCTTTTTGAATGGTGTGGAAACCCACCTTGGGGAAAGCGGATTATTTGAGCATTTTAACATTCTGTTTGTAGACTGGTCTCTTTCCAACCACAAAATCTGCCTGGAGCCAATTTCCATGCCAGTAAACTGCCTGATTGTCCGGGCATATGAAATGATGGGAGAGCTATACCAGAACAGGAAATGGACAGACCTGGCGGCAACGGTGCGAAAGAGAATTGAAAAGGTTTGGGACGAAGCTGGTACTGGTAGTGATGGATACTCTTATATCACAAAAATGGAAATAGACGGTATAGAAGCTTCTGATGAAAGTGGAGAAAACAGAAGCGTTAAATTCACCGCCAACGGCGTCCGTACCGAAAGCGGCGTTGCCTTGGAATTATGGAGCGGTTTTCATAAAGAAGATAAACGTTTTATCCGTGCATTTCTTAATGAAATGGGCCCGTGCCCCAAAGAACGCCCGAATCCAAACGTAGGCGGTGCCAACCTGTTTATTGGATTAATGATTCGCTTCGAAGTCCTTGCAAGAATGGATCAGACCGAACAGCTTTTCCAGGAAATGAAATCCGTCTATCTGCCGCAGTTAAAAGAAGGACAGGGAACCCTTTTCGAAGGAATCCAGGAGCGGAAAGGGTGTCATGGATTCAATGGAATGGCAGGCGCGCTTATTGCAGATCAGCTTCTTGGCCTGGGATCTCCTGATCAGGAAAATAAAACGGTTATTATTTCTCCCCATCCGGGAAACTGCAAATGGGCATATGGAAAAAAGCAATGCCAGGATGGTGAAATTTCACTTCGATGGACAGCAGACCATATGGAATATACGCTGGAAATGGAGACAGAACTTCCTGAAAACTGGAGTGTACAAATTGAACTTTCCCGTGAACTGAGTGGTTGGAAGGTGATGTTGAATGGAGAAGAATACATACGAAAATAAAATTTCGGAAGGCATTATCGTGGGAAAAAACTGTGGAAAAATTTTTCCAGATTATCTATAATAATTACAACTAATCCGTAAAAAGCAAGGGGAAGATATTTATGGGATATACAGAAGGAATGGATAATCTGGAAGAATATGCAGTGGCAGTGCGTATCCGTATTCTGGCAGGACAGGTAAATGCGGCGGCCAATCTTGGTACATGGTGCTTTGTGCCCCAGGCCGGGCTTATGTATTCCACCTGCATTCAGGAAAAAGAATTTCTGGGATTTCTGAAACTGGGCAAATGTCTTGAGATTATGGAGGCCAAGAAGGATGAAATGCACCGTCCTTTTATCATCAGCGATCCGCTGGGACTGGTGTGGATGAGCGAATACGCCTATGAAGGAAATGAACCTGCAATGCTCATTGTTCTAGGCCCTATGTTTCTCAGCCAGACCTCAGTGAAGCATATTGAAAATGCTTTGCGTGAACGCGTATCTTCTGTACATATGCAGCGCCAGATGATGCGCACGCTGGCGAATGTCCCGGTTATTCCAATGACCTCCCTAAATCAGTACGGGAAAATGCTGCATTTTACTCTCACTTCAGAGAAGATACAGACCTCCGATTTCATATATTATGGTGAGGAAAATACACAGAAGCTGTTTCCAGATGAGCCCCAGGAGGAACTGCAGGAGCTGAATCCGGAGCGTGTAATAAAAGGTGAAAAATTAATTCTTCAGGCAATCCGTGACGGCAATCCAGCCTATACAGAAATCCTGGAAAAACAGAGTAATTATAACAGCGGATTTATCAGTGAAACAGGAGATTCCCTTCGTGACTGGAAAAATACTCTGCTTGTTTTCAATGCTCTATGCAGTCGGTCTGCAATGGAAGGCGGCGTTTCTATCAGAGCTGCAAAGGAAATTGAATTGCGTGCATCGGGCAATATTGAAGAATGCAAAACGGTAACAGAGCTGAAAAATATTATGAGCAGTATGCTTGAGGAATATGTAAGCCGTGTGCGGGAAGGACAGGAAAATCCGCTGATTTCCAAGGCAACCCAGGAGTGCTGTGATTATATCCGTGCGAATGTATTATGCCCGTTGACAGTAGAATCAATAGCAAAAGAACTGGGCTATACCACCTATTATTTTACCAAGAAATTTAATAAGGAGATGGGAATCAAGGTCACAGATTACATCAAACAGACACGCATTGAGTATGCGAAGATTATGTTGATCACGACTACAAAAAGTATTCAGGATATCAGCGATTCCCTTCATTTTGGAACACGCAATTATTTCAGCAAAGTGTTCCGTGAGATAACCGGAATTTCCCCGGCAGAGTTCCGTGAAAACGCAGGTCGGAAAGCGTAAATGGAGTGGATTCATATTTGCATGTACAAAAATCAGCGTTTGGGTATCTTAATTCTTCCTTCCCGGGAAAGGTGTCGAAAAAGTGTAACCAATGACCAAAACAGATACCTGTACCTTGAAAATTATATATTATACTGAATTTACCTTAAGGGAGCGAAATGAGACCGAAAAGACAGCTCCGCATTTAGTCAAACGTGAAAGGAGAAACAAATGAAAAAGGTAAAGGAAGTAAAAAAGAACAAGGATGATAAGATTGGATTTGGCGGTCTGATGCTCTGGCAGAGCCGTGCGGTATCTACATCTATCGTAGTGCTGATGCTTGGTTATCTGATGATCTACGCAACGGATACCCTGAAAATTCCGGCTGCTGCAGTCAGCTTAATCCTTGTGGCAAGTAAAGTTTTTGATGGAATCACCGATATGGTGGCTGGATTTATTGTTGACCGGACAGAGACGAAATGGGGAAAAGCAAGACCTTATGAGATATTTATTGTAGGTCTTTGGCTTTGCACCTGGCTGTTATTCTCCTGTCCGGAATCTTTAAGTACAACTGTAAAATGTGTATGGATTTTTATTATGTATGCATTGGCACAGTCTGTTTGCTATACATTCTTAAATGCAAACCAGACTCCTTATATGGTACGTGCCTATAAAGAAAATCAGATCGTAAAACTGACTTCTTACGGCAGTGTTGTTACTATGCTTGCAGCTGTTGTATTCAACGTAGCGTTCCCGACTTTAATGGGAAGCATCGCAACATCCGCTTCCGGATGGAGCAGACTGGTATTGATGTTTGCAGTACCGCTTGCGGCAATCGGAATTCTTCGTATGCTTTTTGTAAAAGAAAAATATGATGTAGACGTAACCACTGAAAAGGGTGAAAAACTAAAAGCCAAAGATGTTGTGAAAGTTGTAAAAACAGATAAATACATTCTTCTTATTACAGTAATGACATTTATCTTCAACTTTGTCTGCAACATGGGTGTAAACGTATATTATTTCACTTATGTCGTTGGAAATGTAGGACTGATGGGTGTTACCTATATTGCGCAGATGGTTGCAATTCCGCTGGCATTTATTTTCCCGAAACTGATTTCCAAATTCTCTACAATTAAACTGATGTTTGTTGGATTTCTGGTATCAGCAGTTGGTTATCTGATCAACTTCTTCGCTGGTTCTAATATGGTTCTTCTGATGGTGGGTGCAGTTCTTACAGGTGCCGGAACAATTCCGGCAAGTATGCTGATTTCCCTTATTATCATTGAGTGTGCTGATTTCAATGAGTGGAAAGGCATTCCCCGTATGGAAGGTACTATGAGCAGCATCAACAGTTTCGGAAGCAAGGTTGGCGCGGCACTTGGAGCAGGTGCACTTGGTATTATCCTGTCCTTAGTTGGATATACAGGAAATGCTGAGAATATGCCTGGCGGAGCAATTACTATGATCCGTCTGCTTTACAGCCTTATTCCTATGGTACTTTATGCAATTACTGCATTCTCTCTGAAACTGTATAAACTTGACAAGCTTATGCCTCAGATTAAAGCTGACAATGAAGCAAGAAGAGCTGCTGCAGAGCAGGCAAAATCCGGTTCTGAACAGTAATCTTCCCGGGAGGTACAGGCAATGAGAGAAATTTACGATGCAAAAACTGACGAACAGTTTCAGAATGGCTATATTGACATTGACGAAAAGCGTGTGCGGAAAATGGAAGATGGAAGCGAAATTCCATACCGCTATATGCACGGCGGATTTGAGGGGACAGCAGTAAAGTTTTCTTTCTGCTTCCCTGAAAAGGAAGCCTATGAAGGAAGATTTTACCAGTATTTATCCCCGTTCCCAGGACCGGAGGAAGAGCTTGCTTCCCTGGATAAAGAGGGGGAAAACGACAAAATTGCCTTCTGTATTACCCACGGCGCTTACTATGTGGAATCCAACATGGGTTCCGGTGCCGTGTTTACAAACACAGATGATAAAACTATGACCTATCGATCCAGCGCAGCGAGCGCTGAGTTTTCCAGAAAAATGGCGCAGAAGGTGTATGGCTATGAGCACCGTCCGTATGGTTATGTGTATGGCGGCAGCGGCGGCGGTTACCGTACCATTGCATGTATTGAAAACACAAATGCATTTGATGGAGCAGCACCTTATGTGATCGGTTCCCCCTATGCCATTCCAAACTGCCAGACCACAAGAGCTTATGCGGAGCGTATTCTCCGTCATAAGCTTGGACAGATCATTGATGCAGTTGATGCTGGCGGCAGCGGAAATCCTTATGAAGGATTAAATGAAGAAGAGCAGAAGGCTTTAAAAGAAGTAACGTTATTTGGTTATCCGCTGAAAAGCTGGTTTGCAAGTGCAGATTTAAACGATGGTGCGCTTCCGGTTCTTGCACCTGGCGTGAAAGGCATGGACCCATCTTATTTTGAAAATTACTGGAAGGTGCCGGGATATCTTGGTGCAGATCCAGATGGAAATGCAGTGAAAGACCGCATTTGCATGGATACAAAGGTTCGCCTGCTATTTGTTCCGGGGAAAAAGGAGCAGCTTCTTGGGGGCGCAGATGACCGGAATGGTGTTAATGATGCCTGGAAAAAAATGATCAGCGGCGAGGATACGGAAGGAGAGTCGTGGCTGGAACTGGAAGAGGTTCCGCAGAATGAGGATCTTTACCTGAAGGGTGCGGTTCTTGAATTTACCGATGGAAAAGCAAAGGGAAAACGTCTTCAGATTGGCAGAATTGAAGAAAAACGTGTTTATATTACAGAGGGCTTTGCCATGGATCCAATTCTGGAGACCTTAAGCCTTGTGCAGGTTGGAGATGGTGTTCATCTGGACAATTCTGATTACATTGCTATTCAGACCTATCACAGACATCAGGTTCCTTCTGCGGATTATCATGCGTGGGATCAGTTCCGGGATGAGAATGGAGAGCCTCTGTATCCACAGGAAAATATGCTGTTGGGACCGATTTTCTGCGGAAATGGTCCGGGCTGTAAGCAGAACGGATATATCCAGGGAAAAATCATGATCGTGGCAGCGCTGATGGATGAGCAGGCTTATCCGTGGCAGGCTGACTGGTACAGAAGAAAAGTTGCTTCTGTTCACGATGGAAATGACAAGGATCTTTGCAGGCTCTGGTATTTTGATAATGTACTTCACGATGACCAGAGAGATTCCATTGACGAGCTTCATGTCACCACGTATTTATCCGGATTGTGGCAGGCTCTGATCGACCTGGCTGCATGGGTAGAAAAAGATAAGGCTCCGCTGGCATCCAGTAATTATCACGTAAATGTTGGTCATGTGGAAGTTGGGGAAACAGCAGAGGAACGCGGAGGAATCCAGCCAGTGGTACATTTCTTTGCAAATGGAGAGAAATGTGCACATGTGAAGGCCGGAGACAGGGTGATCTTTACTGTGGAAGCGGAAGTACCGGAAAATGCAGGTACATTGACCTCTGTGGAATACAGCTTTGAAGGGGAAACTGATTTCCCATATAAAGGAGAATTCCAGCTGACAGATGGCGGAACAAAAGGAACTGCAAAAACAGAACATTGTTTTTTAGAGCCTGGTACTTATTTTGCAGTTGTAAAAGTAAGATCACAGAGAAATGGAAATAAAGCAGATGTGTTTACTCAGGTGAGAAACATTGACCGTGTACGGATTGTGGTTGAGTAAATACAGCAGAAAAAAGAAAAGAGTAAAACTGGCATGCCAAAATAAAATTTTGTGCAATTGTCGGTGAAAGCGCCGGTGCACAGAGGAGAGATCTTTTGTACACCGGTGTTGTTGTAATAGAGAACATTGAGAGTAATAGAAGGAGAAAAATTATGATTCAATACAGAACATTTACTTTAACATTTGAAGGAAACGAACCACAGGATTCCTGGTCAGAAATTAATTTAACCGCAGAATTTACCTGCAATGGCGTGACCAGAAAAGTATTTGGCTTTTATGCAGGAAATGGACATTATAAAGTTCGCTATCTGCCCCAGGAAACTGGAATGGTGGAGTGGAAGGTGACCGGGCTTTTCACGGATGAGGGGAAAGAAGAATGTGTGCCATGCGCAGATGGAATTCATCATGGTGTGGTAAAACCAGACGGAACAGCTATGAAGTATGAGGATGGCACGATCTGCAGAACTTTTGGAACTACAGTATATGCCATGATGCACCAGCCCAAGGAGGTGGTTCAGCAGACCATTGACACCATGCTGCATTCTCCATTTAACAAAATCCGTACCTGTGTTTTTCCAAAGCACTATGTTTTTAATGAGAATGAACCGGAGTATTTCGCATTCGAAAGAAAGGAAGATGGAAGCTTCGACTTTCACCGCCCGTGCATGAAATTCTGGGATGCAATGGACGAGATGATCCGTTCCTTTGATGAGCACCAGATCCAGGTAGACCTGATCGTATTTCATCCATACGACTGGTGGGGCTTTTCCAAGATGACAAAAGAGCAGTACATGCTGTACCTGACTTATCTGCTGGCAAGACTTGCTGCTTATCCAAATGTATGGTGGAGCCTTGCAAATGAGTACGACTGCATGACTGCTTTTTCCAAAGAGGACTGGGAGCGTATTGAGAATTACATCAGTGAGAAAGACGTTTACGGACATATGCTCAGCTGTCACTACATGCTGGAGTCATATGATTACAGCAGAGAAAATATTACCCACTGTTCCGTGCAGGGAGATGTGACAGAGGTGGAAAATCTGATGAAGCAGTATGGCAAACCTGTTCTCATGGACGAGTTTGGTTATGAGGGAAATATCTTTTGCCACTGGGGAAATCTTTCTCCTTTTGAAGAGGTACATAGATTCTGGCTTTGCTGTGTAATGGGCGGTTACGGAACCCACGGGGAGACTTATATGAATGATACCGACACACTCTGGTGGGGAAAAGGCGGCAAGCTGGTTGGGGAATCTCCGGCAAGAATCGGTTTTCTCCGTGAAATTATCGAAGAGCTGCCAGGAGCACTGGAGCCGATTCCAAGCACTATGGTGACACCGGAAATTCTGATGGCGGCAAAGAATGGAGAGATTGAGATTCCACAGGATGATTTTATCCGTGCGGTTCTCAGACTTCCTATTGAGCGCGCAGTTGAGGTGCTGCGCAATCTGACAAAGGATACCCGTATTTATACCGGACATTGCGGTGAGGAGGCTTATCTGGCTTACTATGGAAGACACTGCACTGCGGAGGGTGACCTGGAGCTGCCGGAAGGCCATACTTATGATGTGGAAGTTCTGGATGTGTGGGAGATGACCAGAAAGACTATTCTTACAGGGGTAAGTGGAAAAGTGAAGCTGGCACTTCCGGGAAAAGAGGGAATTGCGGTACTGGCTAAGCGTACGGATAAATAATAGAAGTAGTTGCAAGAGAGACTCAGGTTTTGGTGAAATGGAGATACGATATGATTCATCCGAAAAGAATTCGCGTGGAATATTTAAAAGGCAGCAAAAAATTTCCTGCTGTAATTGATATCAGGAAGCCACAGATTACCTGGAATGTGGAAGGGGATAAGGAACAGACTGCGTATCAGGTGAGGGCTGTTGGCAGCCTGGGAACCTGCTTTGACAGCGGGAAAATAGAAAGCCGGGAAATGAAGTGCGTGCTGGATGCGGAGTTTCAGAGCAGGGAAGAAGTAGATGTGGAAGTACGGCTGTGGGGAAGGGAAAATGCAGCTGGCATCGAGGATAAAATTCAGTTTGAGATGGGACTTCTTCACGAAGCTGACTGGACTGCGAAATGGATCAACCCGGAAACAGAAATTCCGGATTCTGGGAAAGAACGCCCGGCTTCTTATCTG
>CAVJRB010000542.1:18265-27894 GCA_963651655.1 bacterium
TTTTCATCTGGAGCAGATTCCGGAAAAAGCCAGACTTTACGCAACCGCACATGGCATTTACCAGGTATACATCAATGAAAAAGAGGTGCAGGGATTCGTTTTGGCGCCAGGAACCTCTGAATATGTGCAGCGGCTTCAGTATCAGACCTATGATGTGACCGGACTTTTGAAAAAGGGTGAAAACACCATAATGGCTGTAGTCGGGAATGGCTGGTGGAGAGGAACTACCACCTATGATGGCGTGAAGAACGGCTGGGGAAATGATGTGGCGTTTCTGGCGCAGCTGGAGGCAGACGGAAAATGTGTGTGCATGACAGAGGAAACCTGGATGGCAACTCAGGAGGGACCTGTTCGTGAATCAGATCTGATGATGGGAGAGATTTATGACGCATCCCGGAATCTGGTTATAGAAAAATATGTTGATAACGGATGCCAAAGAAGTGCAGAAGAGGCGAACTGTATTGGAGAGAAGTACTGGCATTGTGTAAAAACGGCTGATTTTGGCTGCAGCAATCTGGTGTGCTCCAACTGCCCGCCAGTGCTGGAACATGAGTGCTTTACGCCGAAACTTCTGATTACGCCAAAAGGCGAAACGGTCCTTGACTTTGGACAAAATATTGCCGGATATATAGAATTTGACCTGGAATGCAAAGCAGGTGAAATCTGGAAATTTATTCATTTTGAAACCCTGGATGCGAATGGAAACTTTTGCAACAGCAATTTCCAGAGCACGAATTTCTACTGTGCGCAGGAGATCATTTATAAGGCAAAAGCTGGTCGGAACCACTTTAAGGCGTTTGGAACTTTTATGGGCTTCCGGTATGTAAAGGTGGAGAAACTGGATGAACTGGAATGTCTGGGAAAAACAAAAGCTGCAGATGAGGATGACAATAACCTTGCGGGTAAAGAGGTTATAAACGAAAGGGGGAACAAGAAGAATAGTCTTCAAGAATTGGGCGACATAGTGCCTGAGAATTTCAAGGCGCACGCAGTGTACTCTGACTTAGAGATTCTCACTGATTTCCAGTGCGGAAATCTTCTTGTGAATCAGCTTTATCACAATGCACTCTGGAGCATTAAAGGCAACCTAATCGACATCCCAACTGATTGTCCCACCAGAGAGAAGAGCGGTTTTACAGGCGACCTTGTAACCTACATTCACACCTTCCAATATCTGATGGAAGCCTATCCAATGGTTCGCAAATTTATTGAAAACCAAGCTGCAAGTCAGGGAGAAAACGGCTGCGTGAAACAGATCGTGGCAGACTGCAGACCAATGGGAGCCATTGATGGGGCTGCCGGATGGAGCGACAGCTTTGAAATCCTTCCATGGAAATTGGGACAGCGTTATAACGATTATCGTGTTTTCCATGATAATTTTGAACCGATTGAGAAGTGGATGAAGTTTTGCATTGACCGTACGGCATCAGAAACCCGACCAGAGAATGAGTCGAACCCGTGGAAAAATTATCTGTATGATACCGGCTTTCACTGGGGAGAATGGGCGGAACCAGGTGTGGACTGCATGGAAGAACTGATGTATTCCGGAACCCACGGAAATCCGGAGGTTGCCACTGCCTATCTGGCACAGGGGTGCGAGATTATGGCAGAGGAAACAAATCGGTTGGAAGGAATACCGGAAGCTTATGGTTTAAACATGGAGCGGAAATTAAATTTGCCCAATAAAGCTGTAGTTTACAAAGAGATTGCAAGGAATGCGAAAAAAGCATACCAATCTGCATTTCTGGCAGATGGAGTTCCCAGATCTGCAGGTTATGAAAAGTGGAAAGCAGATGGCGGAAGTGCGCATTGGGGAAACAATACAGATGTTTTCAGCGCGGTACTGCACGAGCCAGAGCAGGTTTCTGATGAGCAAAAACCATCTGAAAGAATGTGCCGCTATATTCGTCCCATTGCCCTGAATCTTGTCAGCGAAGAAGAGAAACAAAGACTGGCAGATCAGTTGGATCAGCTTGTAAAAGTGAAGAACTACTGTTTAAATACAGGATTTCTTACAACTCATGAGCTGTGCAGAACCTTGTCTGACTATGGCTATACAGAAACGGCATACCGGCTGCTGCTAAATGGAGAATGCCCCGGCTGGCTCTATTCCGTGAAATGCGGAGCTACCACAGTGCCGGAAAACTGGGATGCATATGGGAAAGACGGAAGCAGAAATGCATCTTTTAACCATTACTCCTATGGTTCTATTGTTGGCTGGCTGATGGACACGGCAGCTGGAATCCGTTTAAAAGATGGCAGGATTACCATTGCGCCAAAGACAAGCAGAGAACTTGGATTTGTAAATTGCAGGTATCAGTCACCATTTGGGGAAATTTGCAGCAGCTGGAAATATGAAGAAGCGCAGAAAGAAAAACAACCAGAAGTAGATTTACAAAAAGCAAATCCTAAACATAGTCTGGAAAACAGTTTAGCTTGCAGCCTGGTTTGCTGTGAGTTTCAGATTCCAAATAACTGCGAGGCGGAGATTCGCCTGGAAAATGGAGAAAAGTATCAGGTTGGTCCTGGCAGTTACAAATTTTCATATACCAAATAAATCTAAGAGGAGCTGGACAATGAAAGAACTTGATATTGAAAAAATATTACAGGAAATGGCATTAGAAGAAAAAGCACAGATGTGTTCCGGCAGGGATTTCTGGCATTCACAGGATGTAGAGCGCCTGGGCATTCCGTCCGTAATGATGTGTGATGGACCTAACGGACTGCGCAAACAGAAAGGCCAGGGGGATCATCTTGGAATCAATGAAAGCATTGAGACTGTTTGCTACCCTACCTCTTCTGCAATTGCCGCATCCTTTGATCGAGACTTACTTCGGAAGCTGGGAGAAAGTCTGGGAGAAGAGTGCCAGTCAGAACAGGTTTCCATGCTGCTTGGCCCAGGAGTGAATATGAAACGCAGCCCTCTTTGCGGACGTAACTTCGAATACTTTAGTGAGGATCCTTATCTGGCGGGAGAACTGGCATCTGCGTACGTGAAAGGCCTGCAGAGTAAAGGTGTGGCAGCCTGCGTAAAACATTTTGCTGCCAATAACCAGGAAACAAGAAGAATGTCCGGCTCTTCCGATATGAGTGAAAGAACCCTCCATGAAATCTATCTTCCCGCTTTTGAGAAAGTGGTAAAAGAGGGAAAAGTAAAAAGCGTTATGTGTGCTTACAATGCTGTAAACGGAACCTTCTGCTCAGAAAATAAAGAACTGCTGACAGATATCCTGAGAGAGAAATGGAAGTTTGACGGATTTGTAGTTACAGACTGGGGAGCAACAAAGGACAGAGTAAAAGGATTAAAGGCTGGTGTGGATCTGGAGATGCCGGGAGGCACCAAGGAAAGCACGGAAGAGATTATAAAAGCAGTAAAGGATGGAAGTCTTTCAGAGAAAGTTTTGGATCAGGCTGTGGGAAATATCCTGAAATTTGTCAGCGCATCTATGAAAAATCAGATGAAGAATGTTTCTTTTGACCGGGATGAGGCACATGGCAGATCCGGAATTTTCGCCCGGGAATCTGCCGTTCTTATGAAAAATGAAGGAGTGCTGCCTCTTGAAAACGGGGAAAACACGGTATTTATCGGTGCGTTTGCTGTGAATCCAAGATATCAGGGCGCTGGCAGCAGCCACATTAATGTGAAGCATGCCGTGTCCGCTATGGAGTGTGTAGCAGAAAAGAATGTGACCTATGTAAAAGGTTATGATGCTGAGAATACAGAAGATTCTGGTATTTCGAGAGCACAGGTCTTACTTGAAGAAGCTGTAAAAGCCGCAGCCGCAGTGGATTCTGCAGTAATTTTCGCAGGACTTCCGGAGGCTTTTGAGACAGAAGGCTGTGACAGAGATGACATGAAGCTGCCGGACAACCAGAACCGTCTGATTCATGAAGTGGCTAAGGTGCAGAAAAATACAGTTGTGGTTCTTCATGGCGGTTCCCCGGTGGAGCTTCCCTGGATCGATGAGGTGCAGGCGGTTCTTTGCATGTATTTGGGCGGTGACTATGTGGGGGATGCTACAGTGGATCTGCTTTACGGAAATGCCAATCCATCTGGCAAGCTTGCGGAAACGTGGCCGCTGAAACTGGAGGACAATCCGTCTTACCTGAACTTCCCGGGTGAGGATGGAAGAGTGAAATACCAGGAAGGCGTGTTTATCGGTTATCGTTATTACGATAAGAAAAAGATGGATGTACTTTTCCCGTTTGGACATGGATTGTCTTACACAGAGTTTGTATATAGTGACTTGAAAGTGAAGAACCTGGCAACAGCTTCATCAGATAAAATTACAGATCAGGACAGCATCATCGTAACCTGCAAAGTGAAAAACACAGGACGCTGCGCAGGAAAAGAAGTTGTCCAGCTTTATATTTCCCAGCCAGACTCTGAAGTTATGCGTCCTGTTCGTGAGCTGAAAGGCTTCCAAAAAATCAGCCTGAAACCAGGTGAAGAAAAAGAGGTTACGTTTATCCTTGATGGAAGAGCTTTCGCATACTACGAAGAAAAAATTCACGACTGGTATGTACAAAGTGGTAATTTTGCTATAGAAATCGGCTCATCCAGCAGAGATATCCGCCTGAAAGAAAGTATAGAGATAGAAGGTACTGTGGAACTTCCAATCATATACACCGAAAACTCCACCATTAAAGATCTGACCAGAACAAAACGGGGCCAGGCAATCCTAAACCAGCTTCTGGGTGGAATGGGAACCGACACCGAACGTGAAGCTGCAAACAAAGACATGGAAAACCTGGGCGCAGGCAGCAAGCGGATGATGGAAGCCTCTATGCTGGGCATGCCTCTTGGTGCATTTGTGACATATGGAAGAATGTCCAGGGAGGCACTTAGGGGATTGTTGACGAAATTGAATAGTTGAACAAAAAGGTACTGAGAAATTAAACCAGGAGAAGGCGAAATATATAGCTGCGTATATGGTGTTATTTACGGGACAGATATCCAGAGACTAAAATTCTGGATATCTGTCCTGATTTTTATATTCCTGAATCAAGAACTCCACAGCTTTGCTTTTCTCCTGAATGGTGAATCCGTAATCCATTGGTTTTGTGCCAATGACGGGGAGAATTTTCAGATCATCCATTTGTCGGGGAAGATAGAACTCCGGGAGGATGGCAACGCCGTAGCCGCTTCTGGCCAGAAGGAGGGCAGCCTGGTCGTTGTCACAGGCGAGGTGGATATGACTGTGGATGTAGGTCATCATGTCCTGCTGGAATTTGTTGCCACTGCGGAAAGGGAGAAGTCTTTGATGCAATGTGATCAGCGGATAATCCCCGGCGGCATCTAAACGAAATTCATACTCTTGGCCGCACAGCGTGTTTTTCCATGAGCAGGTATCGCTTTTTGAAAACGCAGCCTGACTCGAATGGGTCAAATTATCGTCTGGGGCAGATGCAGAGTCATAACCAAGCTCGGCATACACCTCCGGCGACATAACCGCAAGCTCATTCATCTGGCACACCGGGATAAACAATCCGGTACTCAAATCTTCCGTCATGGCACGGGTGGAAATAATAACATCCAGCTGTTTGTTTTCAAACAGTTTTTCCAATTTAAAATAATCGTCCACTGTAATCTGGGGCAGACTTTTGGGGAATTCCTGGTGAAGCCTTTTCAGGGGAAGCGTCAGCCTTTCCATTTCAGTGTTGGTGACGCAGCCGATTCGCAGAACCTGGACGCCTTTGCGGTCGAGATTGTGGATTCGTTTGGCTGCAACCAGGATTTTCCCATAAATTTCACTGGCATCCTGGTAAAAGGAAACGCCTGCGGGGGTAAGCTGAACCTTCCGGGAAGTGCGGATTAGGAGTTTGGTTCCAAGTTCGGTTTCCAGATTTTGAATGTGGTGAGTGACAGTGGGAACGGAGAGATAAAGTTCTTCAGCTGCTTTTGTAAAATTAAGGCGTTCCGCTACGCGAAGAAAACATTGAAGCTGTTGGGTGGTCATAAAAATTCTCCTTTTGCAAGTGAAGTAATACGAAAAATGATTTTGAGAGATAAATTCAGTATACTATCTTTAGCCTGTTGATACAATATATTCCATATAATTATTAGCAATCATCTAATAATATTGCAGTTTTTGTAATTCACTTTTCCGTAAAAAACTGATAATCTGTATAAGGAAAAATTTGAGAGGAGAAAACGAATGGTAAAAGAACTTGCCCGGAGCATCCGGGAATATAAAAAGCCATCCATAGCTACTCCAATCCTGGTTTCACTGGAGGTTGTAATGGAATGTATTATTCCATTTATTATTGCAACGCTGGTGGACGAGATCAATAAAGGCTGTGAGATGAGCGTAATTCTCCGCTATGGAGGAATTCTTATTGTAATGGCACTTTTATCCCTGCTGTTTGGAGCGCTGGCTGGATCCGCCTGTGCGACTGCATCTGCAGGACTGGCGAAAAATCTGCGTCAGGATATGTACTATGCCATTCAGGATTATTCATTTGGAAATATCGATAAATTCCTGACATCATCTCTGGTAACGCGTATGACTACGGACGTGACGAATGTGCAGAACGCTTACATGATGCTGATCCGTACCGCGATCCGTTCCCCACTGATGCTGATTTTTGCTTTTGTGATGGCATTCCGCATGGGTGGAAAAATGGCGTATATTTTCCTGATCGTGCTGCCGATCCTGGCAGTAGGACTGGGAACCGTTATTTACAAAACCATGCCGCTGTTTCGCCGTGTTTTCCGCAAATATGACAAGCTGAACGCTTCCATTCAGGAAAATATCCAGGGAATGCGCGTGGTGAAATCCTTTGTACGTGAGGATTATGAGCAGGAAAAATTCAACGCTGCGGCAGAAGATGTGTGCAGAGATTTTACCCGGGCAGAGCGTATTCTGGCATGGAACAATCCGCTGATGCAGTTCTGCATTTATACAGTATTTTCTTTTGTGCTGGGATTTGGATCTTATCTGGTGATTACCACTCAGGGACTGGCACTGGATATTGGTCAGATGTCTTCCCTGATCACGTATAACTTTATGATGCTGAACAGTCTGATGATGCTTTCCATGGTATTTGTTATGATCACCATGGCCATGGAATCCGGACAGCGTATTGTAGAAGTAATTCAGGAAAAGCCGAACCTTTCCAACCCGGCTGACCCGGTTTATACGGTGAAAGACGGTTCCATCGAATTCGAGCATGTAAGCTTTAAGTATTCAGCGAAAGCAGAGAGAATGGCTCTTCAGGATGTGGATCTGCACATACATTCCGGTGAAACGATTGGTATTATCGGCGGAACCGGTTCCGCGAAATCCACATTGATCCAGCTGATTTCCAGGCTTTATGATGCCACGGAGGGAACCGTAAAGGTGGGCGGTGTGGATGTAAAGCAGTATGATATTGAGACACTGCGAAATCAGGTATCCGTCGTTTTACAGAAAAATGTGCTTTTTTCAGGAACCATTTCCGAAAACCTTCGCTGGGGAAATAAAGATGCGTCAGATGAAGAAATCCGGCAGGCCTGCCGCATGGCGTGTGCGGACGAGTTCGTGGAGCTTTTCCCGGAAAAATATGAGACACATATTGAGCAGGGAGGAAGCAATGTTTCCGGTGGTCAGAAGCAGCGTCTGTGCATTGCCCGTGCGCTGCTTAAGCATCCGAAGATTTTAATTCTGGATGATTCTACCAGTGCGGTGGATACAAGAACAGATGCCAAAATCCGCAAGGCACTGCGGGAATACATACCGGAAACGACCAAGATCATAATTGCACAGCGTATTTCTTCTGTGGAGGATGCGGACCGTATTCTTGTTATGGAAAACGGAAGAATCAACGGAATTGGAAATCATGAGGAGCTTTTGAAGAGCAATGATATTTACAGGGAAATTTATACTTCCCAGAATGCAGGAAGCAATAATTCCTCAGAGATTTCTGAAAATGAGCCAGAGGGAGGTGACTTACAATGAAAAAAATGACTGCGAAAAAAGGAACACTGGGTCGGATTTTTTCCATGGTTCATGAATTCTATCCGGTTATGTTTCCGGTGACCGTTTGCCTGATTATTTTTAATGCGATTGTAAGCTCCGTTCCCACGATTTTCATGCAGAAAATCATTGCTGTGGTTGAGGAAAACTGGCAAAGCGGCTGGGAAGCAGCGGGAGGAACCATTCTTCATCTGGTTGCGATTCTGGTTTGCTTTTATGTGATGTCACTGATTGCCGGATTTTCCTATAACCAGATGATGGCAATTATCACACAGGGGACTCTGAAAAAGACCAGGGAAAAAATGTTTGGCGGCATGCAGCGGCTCCCGATCAAGTACTTTGACCGAAATAATCACGGGGATATCATGAGTTATTATACCAATGATATTGATACTCTGCGCCAGATGATTTCTCAGAGTTTTCCTCAGCTGCTTAGTTCTTCGGTTATGGTACTGACTGTATTCTGCATTATGCTTTATTACTGCCTGTGGCTGACACTTGTGATTATTGCAGGCGTTGTGCTGATGCTTTTTATCACACGGAAGGTTGGCGGCGGCTCTGCCAGATATTTTGTCCGTCAGCAAAAAGCCCTGGGACAGGTGGAAGGCTATATTGAGGAAATGATGAACGGGCAGAAGGTAGTGAAGGTTTTCTGTCATGAGAAGGAGAGCAAAGAGGCGTTTGACCAGCTCAATGAAAAGCTTTTTTCTGAGTCTGAGCGTGCCAATAAATATGCCAATACACTGATGCCGATCCTGAATAATGTTGGAAACATCCTGTATGTGGCAGTGGCGGTTGTAGGCGGTATCCTGCTGCTTGGCAATGTTCCCAATGTGAGCATTTCCGGACTGGCTATGAGCATCAGTATTGTGGTGCCGTTCCTGAATATGACCAGACAGTTTGTGGGAAATATCAGCCAGGTTTCCAACCAGGTGAATGCAGTTGTTATGGGACTTGCCGGTGCCCAGCGTATTTTCGAGCTGATGGATGAGCAGCCGGAGACAGATGAAGGTTATGTGACTCTGGTGAATGCAAAAGAGGAAAACGGTGTAATTACCGAGTGTGCCCAGCGTACAGAAACCTGGGCGTGGAAGCATCCGCACCATGATGGAACTGTCACCTACACAAAGCTTGAGGGCGATGTGCGTATGACAGACATGGACTTTGAGTATGAACCAGGCAAGCCGGTGCTTCATAATATCACACTATATGCAAAGCCGGGACAGAAGGTAGCATTTGTTGGCGCCACTGGTGCAGGAAAAACCACCATCACCAATTTGATTAACCGTTTCTATGATATTGCAGATGGAAAGATTCACTATGATGGTATTAATATTAACAAGATTAAGAAAGATGATCTGCGCCGCAGCCTTGGAATTGTTCTTCAGGATACCAACCTTTTTACAGGTACTGTAATGGAGAACATCCGATATGGCAAGCTGGATGCGACAGATCAGGAATGCATAGATGCAGCGAAGCTGGCAGGCGCAGATGATTTTATCACTCGCCTTCCGGAAGGCTACAATACCATGCTCAGCGGAAACGGTGCCAATTTAAGCCAGGGACAGCGGCAGCTTCTTTCCATTGCCAGAGCTGCTGTCGCAGATCCGCCTGTTATGATTCTGGACGAGGCGACTTCTTCCATTGATACCAGAACCGAAGCTATTGTCC
>CAVJRB010000542.1:27917-30986 GCA_963651655.1 bacterium
GCGCGGTATGGATGCTTTGATGAAGGGAAGAACGGTATTTGTCATTGCCCACAGGCTTTCTACTGTTAAGAACTCTAACGTGATCATTGTACTGGATCATGGAAAAATTATTGAAAAAGGCAGTCACCAGGAACTGATTGCGAAAAAGGGACAGTATTATCAGTTGTATACTGGGGCATTTGAGCTGGAGTAGAACTGGTGAAATGATTTATTTGCTTTGCATTATACAATGCTTTATATTGATTTAACAGATTATGAAACAGCCGTCACCTGATGTAGTGGCGGCTGTTTCATTATGTAGGCTATATGGTTTTCCTCCACTGTGTTGGCGAGCATCCGAACTGTCGTTTGAAATATCTGCTGAAGTGAGAGTAATCGGAAAAACCGCATGCCAGGGCAATTTGCTGAACTGGAAGAGCCTGGTTTGTCAGGAGGTTTTTGGCTTTATCCATGCGGATCTGCAATAAATCTGCATGGGGAGTACTCTGGAAAAATTTCTGATAATAGGTGTAAAACTGGCTTTTTTCCAGATTGACTGCCCCACAAAGCTGTTGGGTATCCCAATCTACGGCATAGTTGGTGAGCATTTCAAGGCGAAGCCTGCGAAAAGAAGAATACAGATTATCTGCATCTGTTCCGATTCCATGAAGCTGGTGCTCTGCCAAACCGCGGGCAACTGTGATCATAAGCTGGCAGAAAAGGGAATATTCATATTCAGCGGAAAATAAATCATTTGTTATGTGCTCTTTTTGGAGGCGGCGGATGCAGCTGTCGATGTCTTCTGGATTAGCCGGATAGAAGATGGTATTTAAAGGAATTCCAAACTGCTCGCCAGGGCTTTTTTCACAGGAAAAATGAAGGTAGCTGTTGCGGAATTTCTGCACAGCCTTGTAATGCTGTTCATAGCCGGGAGCATAGAGAATACAGGCGTTTTCCTTTGAAAGAGTAAGCTGATGATCCAGATAAACCTTCATAGGCGTTTTGAAAAGAAGAAAAAGATAGTCGCCGCTGCCCTTCGGACGGTATATCTGGTCATAATCCGGATTAGAATAATTATACTCACAGAACTGAACGGAAAAATCCATGCCTGAGACCTCCTTTGTGCCATTTCTTTTAATGTACACAGGACCGGAAAAAAAGTCAATGATATCGGAAGAAAATGTCTGGCAAAATCTGCCTGTTTTATTACAATAAAAGAGTAACCATAAGGGTACGAAACCATTATAAATGAAAACAGAAACTCTCCCACACTGATAAAAATAAGGAGGATGCAGAACCGTGAAAAAAGCACAGATTATCATTGACAAATATTTTCTTACAGGCAAAGCAGACAAAAGGATTTTCGGATCTTTTATTGAGCAGCTGGGAAGGGCTGTGTATGAAGGAATTTATCAGGAAGGCAGTCCTTTATCTGATGAGCAGGGCTTTCGCAAGGATACCCTGGAACTGGTAAGAGAACTGCAGGTGCCGATCGTACGTTATCCTGGCGGCAATTTTGTCTCCGGTTTTCGCTGGGAAGACAGCGTAGGTCCCAAAGACCAGCGGCCGTCAAGACCAGAACTGGCCTGGGGTGTTATTGAGAATAACCACTTTGGAGTGGATGAGTTTGTGGACTGGGCGAAAAAGGCAGATACAGAGGTTATGATGGCTGTGAATCTTGGCACAAGAGGACCGGAAGAGGCGCGAAACCTTTTGGAATACTGCAATTTCAAAGGCGGAACCTACTACAGTGATCTCCGTAAAGCAAATGGACATGCAGATCCTCACAATATTAAAGTATGGTGCCTTGGCAACGAAATGGATGGTCCGTGGCAGATGGGACACAAAACTGCCTATGAATATGGAAGAACAGCAGCAGAGACTGCCCGTATTATGAAGATGCTGGATCCGGAAATTGAGACAGTAGCCTGCGGAAGCTCCTATCTGGACATGCCTACTTTCGGAGAATGGGAGTATACCGTTCTGGATGAATGCTATGATCTGGTGGACTATATGTCCCTGCATCAGTATTACGGCAATGCAGCTGGAGACACTCCGGAATTTCTTGCCAATTCCAAAGGAATGGATGAGTTTATTTCCGGTGTTGTCAGCATCTGTGATGCAGTAAAAGCCAAGAAGCATAGCAAAAAACAGATCAATCTTTCCTTCGATGAGTGGAATGTCTGGTATCACAGCAATGAGGCAGATACCAAACTGGAGAAATGGATCCAGGCACCTCATCAGCTGGAAGATGTATACAATTTCGAGGATGCCCTTCTTGTGGGGAGCATGCTGATTACCCTGCTTCGACATTCTGACAGGGTAAAAATGGCTTGTCTTGCGCAATTGGTAAATGTAATTGCACCAATTATGACTTCCGATACCGGAGCATGGCGCCAGACTATTTTCTATCCATATATGTATACCAGCATTTTCGGAAGAGGAACAGTACTGAATACACTGACCCAGGCTCCTGTATATGACAGCAAAACATATGGAGATGTTTCTTATCTGGATTCCGTATGCGTATGGAACGAGGAAGAGGATGCTCTTACAATTTTCGCAGTGAACAAGAGCCTTGAGGAAGACCTGGAGGTAAGCTGCGACCTGCGCCAGTTCGAGGATTATCAGGTAAAGGAACATGTGGTGCTTTCTAACGATGATATGAAAGCCGTAAACACAGAAGCCAACCCTAATAATGTAGTCCCAGAGTCCTCCCAGGCAACCAAGATTGACGGAGGAAGACTTACGACTGTGCTTGGAAAACATAGCTGGAATATGATTCGGTTGGGAAAATAAAATACTTAGACAGCATTGTGCAATAACACAGATATAGTTGAAATATAATCATAAATATATAATTTTATAAGTTATAGCTTATAAAAGTGTTGAAAAGTAATATATAGAAGTTATAACTTGTAAAGTAAGGAAAAGAAGTCATTATATTTATAAGTACGTAAGCTTGATTTGCGGGAGCGTGTATTTGTAATTTAATGACTTCTTTTTTGAATTCAATCTCGTCATTTCTACAAAAATGACGAGATTGAACTTGCAAATGACGAGATTAATGAGTATACTAAAAGTAATATA
>CAVJRB010000542.1:31007-31521 GCA_963651655.1 bacterium
CAGAAGCATCTAATAAGATTGAAGGAATATTTACATCAGATGAGCGTTTGAAGAAAATTGTTAAGGATAAAACAACGCCAAAGACACGAAGTGAGCAGGAAATTGCAGGGTATCGTGATGTGTTAAATTCAATTCATGAAAATCATGATTATATACCTGTTAAATCTTCAGTTTTTTTGCAGCTGCATCGAGATTTGTATAAATTTTCTGGTTACGAAGGTGGACGGTATAAAACTGCTGATAATGTAATTTCAGAAGAAGATAGTCTGGGAAATAAATCTGTGAGATTTCGACCGGTTCCAGCGTGGGAAACGGCAGAAAGCGTGGATAATCTTTGCAAAGCATATGATGAGGCTCATCAGAATACTAATATGGATCCGTTAATTTTGATTCCAATGTTTATCTTGGATTTCCTGTGCATTCATCCTTTTAATGATGGAAATGGGCGAATGAGTCGATTATTGACGTTGCTATTACTTTATAGAGAAGGATATATTGTGGGAAAATATATTAG